>NZ_CAJMZL010000026.1:0-108240 GCF_905220305.1 Caballeronia sp. J97
CGACAGCTACGGCTGCGCAACGGCATCCGCCCTCTTTTCGCGCGACGAATGCGAGGCGCTCGCCGCGCTCTACGACCGCGACGGCATCTTTCGCAGCCGCGTCGTGATGGAGCGCCACGGCTTCGGGCGCGGGGAATACAAATACTTCGCGTATCCGCTGCCCGATGCGATCGAGCATGTGCGGCGCGCGGTCTATCCGCATCTCGCGCCGGTCGCGAATCGCTGGAACGAGGTGATGGGCATCGAGACGCGGTATCCGCGCGAGCACGCCGCGTTTATCGAGCGATGTCATCGCGCGGGACAGACGCGGCCGACGCCGCTCCTGCTACGTTACGTGCCCGGCGACTTCAACTGCCTGCATCAGGATCTTTACGGCGAGCATGTCTTTCCGATTCAGATGGCGATCCTGCTTTCAACGCCCGGCCGCGATTTCACCGGCGGCGAGTTCGTGATGACGGAGCAGCGTCCGCGCATGCAATCGCGTGCCGAAGTCGTGCCGCTCTCACAAGGCGATGTGGCGTTCTTCGCCGTGCATCATCGGCCAGTCCGGGGCACGCGCGGGCCGTATCGGGTGAACATGAAGCACGGCGTGAGCCGCCTGCGCTCGGGGCGCAGGCATATGCTCGGGGTGATTTTTCATGACGCGCAGTGAGCGCGCGCGTTACTCGTTCTCGTCGAAGTAATGCCCGAAGCGCGCCTGTTTCGTCTTGATGTAGCGCTCGTTTTCCTCGCGCATCGGGATGGCGAGCGCGACGCGTTCGCACACGGGAATATCGTGCTTGAGCAGCGTGTCGAACTTCGACGGATTGTTGCTCATCAAACGCACCGACTTCACGTTCATCGAGCGCAGGATCGCGGCGGCGGAATCGTACTCGCGGGCGTCGTCGGGCAGGCCGAGATGCAGGTTGGCATCGACGGTATCGAGCCCCTGCTCCTGCAGCGCATAGGCGCGGATCTTGTTCGCGAGGCCGATGCCGCGTCCTTCATGCCCGCGCAGATACAGCAGGATGCCGCGATCCTCCGCGGCGATATAGCGCAGCGCCAGATCGAGCTGCTCGCCGCAGTCGCAGCGGTAGGAGCCGAAGACGTCGCCGGTCACGCATTCGGAATGCAGACGCGTGAGCACGGATTCGCCGTTGCTCACGTCGCCCATCACGAACGCGATATGCTCGACGTCCGTGTGCTTCACGCGGTAGACGTACGAATCGAAGGTGCCGTAGCGGGTCGGAATGGTGGCCGTCGCCACGAGTTCGACGTCCGCGCAGTCATCGCATACGCCGAAGCGGTGTTGCGGGTCCTGCACGTGCTGCGAAGGAGAAGCGGTTTTCATAGATCAATCTGCGAGTCCACGACGCCGGGCGTTGGTCTATTGTTCACGCCAGCCCGGTTCGTCATGTTAAAGCCCATCGGGAAAGTTTGCAGATTGTCGCACGGCGCGCGCCGCTTCCCGCGCTTACCCGCACGGGCGTTCCGCTTATCGACGTTTCCCGCTCATGCGGGATTCTCGAAGGTGCCCGGACTGCTGTCGGTCGCGCGCCATTCGGGCTTGCGCGCCGGATCGGCCTGTTGCAGCGCCGCGCGCACGCCGGCCGCATCGAAATCGCCGGTGTAGACGGGCGTCGCGGGCTGCTGACGCCATGAATCGCCGATTTCGCCCGCATCGACGGGATCGAAGCCGATCTCATCGACGAGCCGCATCACGACGGCTTTCGCCTTCGCGTCATCGCCCGCGACCGGCAGCGCGATGCGTCCCGGCGTGCCCGCAGGCTTGCCGCGATTGCGCAGATGATCCGCATAAATATTGTTGAACGCCTTCACCACCTGCCGCCCGATCTGCTGTTCGACCCAGCGGCTTTCCGGCGTGCCCTGCTCGATGCCCTCGATACGCCCGTCGCGCTGCTGCGGATAATAGTTGCCGGTGTCGATGACGACGACGCTCGCCGGGACGCTCGCAAACAGGTCCTTCGGCAGATTCGGCACCTTCGCCTCCGGAATCGTCACGACGACGACTTCCGCGTCCGTCACGGCGTCACGCGCCTCGACCGCCTTCGCGCCCGTCTCCCGCTCGACATCCGCCAGCGACGCCGGGCCGCGCGAATTGGCGATACGCACCTCATGCCCGCCTTCGCTGAACCGCAAGGCCAGCACGGAGCCAATATTCCCTGCCCCGATTATTCCGATTTTCATACCGCCTCCTTGAAATGAAAGTGAAAGAGTCCAGCTACCTGGAAGGAACTGTGAAGGGCGCGCGCAATCAGAATGCCTCATGCGGGAAAACCTGGCATATCGGGCCGATAGTCCCGCGCTATCTCGACAATAAAATCAATCCACTTCGCAGGTACGATAGTTTTCCTGTATAGTTCACATACTTCTTCAACACCACTCCAAAAGGAAACTGGTAATGCCCATCATCAACAGCCAAGTCAAGCCGTTCAAAGCAACCGCCTATCACAACGGCGAATTCGTGACCGTTACCGATGAAAGCCTGAAGGGCAAGTGGTCGGTGTTCGTGTTCTACCCGGCCGACTTCACGTTCGTGTGCCCGACCGAACTGGGCGACCTGGCTGACCGCTACGAAGAGTTCAAGAAGCTCGGCGTGGAAATCTACTCGGTCTCGACCGACACGCACTTCACGCACAAGGCCTGGCACGACACGTCGGACACGATCCAGAAGATCAAGTACCCGATGCTCGCCGACCCGACGCTCGCGATCTCGCGCAACTTCGACGTTCTGATCGAAGAAGAAGGCCTGGCGCTGCGCGGCACGTTCGTGATCAATCCGGAAGGCGAGATCAAGCTGTGCGAAGTGCACGACAACGGTATCGGCCGTGACGCCGGCGAACTGCTCCGCAAGGTTCAGGCTGCTCAGTACATCGCCAAGAACCCGGGTCAAGTGTGCCCCGCCAAGTGGACGCCGGGCGCTGAAACGCTGACCCCGTCGCTCGACCTGATCGGCAAGATCTAAGTCTCGCACCTCGCGAGCGCTGCATCGAACCTGCCGCGGCTCAGCGGCAGGTTCACCCCGAAAACGTGTTTCGTCCGGCACTGCGGCTTTCGCAGCGTCGCGGCGCAACACGTCTGCATTACCCCAAGTCAAGGAACGGACATCGCCATGCTCGACGCCAACCTCAAGAACCAATTAAAAGCGTATCTGGAAAAAGTCACCCGGCCGATCGAACTCGTCGCCTTCCTCGACGGCGGCGACAAGTCGCGCGAGCTCAAAAGCCTGCTCGACGACATCGCCTCGCTGTCCGCGCAGATCAGCGTCGTCGAGAAAGAGGACGCCAGCGTGCGTCGTCCGTCCTTCACCATCGGCGAGACCGGCAAGCCCGCGGGCATTCGCTTCGCCGGCATCCCGATGGGCCATGAATTCACCTCGCTCGTGCTCGCGCTCCTGCAAGCCGGCGGCCATCCGATCAAGCTCGACGATGCGACCATCGAGCAGATCCGCAATCTCGACGGCGATTACGCCTTCGAGACGTATTTCTCGCTGTCGTGCCAGAACTGCCCGGAAGTCGTGCAGGCGCTGAACGTAATGGCGATCATCAACCCGCGCATCCGGCATGTCGCGATCGACGGCGCGCTGTTCCAGAAGGAAGTCGAGGAACGTCAGGTCATGTCCGTGCCGATGATGTTCGTCAACGGCGAGAGCTTCGGCTCGGGCCGCATGGGCGTGAAGGAAATTCTCGCGAAGCTGGACACGGGCGCATCGGCGCGCGCGGCGAAGGAGCTGGAGAACAAGCCGGTATTCGATACGCTGATCGTCGGCGGCGGTCCCGCGGGCGCGGCGGCGGCGATCTACTCGGCGCGCAAGGGCATCGCGACGGGCGTCGTCGCCGAGCGCTTCGGCGGACAGGTGCTCGACACGATGGCGATCGAAAACTTCGTCTCCGTGACGGAAACCGACGGACCGAAGTTCGCGACGGCGCTCGAGCAGCATGTGAACAGCTACGAAGTCGACGTGATGGACCTGCTGCGCGCCGAGAAGCTCGTGCCGGGCCGCATCCACGAGATCCATCTCGCGAGCGGCGCGGTGCTGAAGGCGAAGACCGTGATTCTTTCGACCGGCGCGCGCTGGCGCGAAATCAACGTGCCGGGCGAGCGCGAATACCGCGGCCGCGGCGTGGCGTACTGCCCGCACTGCGACGGCCCGCTCTTCAAGGGCAAGCGCGTCGCGGTGATCGGCGGCGGCAACTCGGGCGTGGAAGCGGCGATCGACCTCGCCGGCCTCGTGACGGCCGTGACGCTGATCGAGTTCGGCACCGAATTGCGCGCCGACGCGGTCTTGCAGAAGAAGCTGCGCAGCCTCGCGAACGTGACGATCGTCACGAACGCGCAGACGACCGAAATCAGCGGCGACGGCACAAAGGTCAACGGCATCACGTACACGGACCGCGCGACGGGCGCGAGCCATCACGTCGAGCTGGAAGGCGTGTTCGTGCAGATCGGCCTCGTGCCGAACACCGAGTGGCTGAAGGGCACGGTGGAATTGTCGAAGCACGGCGAGATCGTCGTCGACGCGAAGGGCGCGACCTCGGTGCCGGGTGTATTCGCCGCGGGCGACGTGACGACGGTGCCCTACAAGCAGATCGTGATCGCGGTCGGCGAAGGCGCGAAGGCATCGCTGTCGGCGTTCGATCATCTGATCCGCGCGTCGGTGGAAGACGAAGCAGTGGTCGAAGAAGAAGCGGCGGCCTGAGCATCGCTCACGCGTCGTGTGACCGGAAGGCGAACGGGGCGACCCGTTCGCCTTTTTTCGTTTATTGGCGGTCCGACGCCTTGGGCACCAGCACCGTCGGGAATGTCACTTCGAACACGCTGCCGTGCCCTTTCGATGACTGAAACCGCAACTCCCCTTCCAGCGTGCGCGACAATTCCTTGACGATGGCGAGACCGAGCCCCGCGCCGGGAATGTCGTCATCGGCGGCGCGCTCGAACTCTTCGAACACGCGCTCCTGATCCGCCGCGCCGATGCCCACGCCGGTGTCGGCGACGCGCAGCTTCCAGCGCTCGTCGGGCGCGGCGACGACCGAGAACACGATCTCGCCCGACGACGTGTATTTGATCGCATTCGACAGCAGATTCAGCGCGACCTGCTTCACCTTCAGCCGGTTCGACGTGACCACGTCGAGCGCCGGATCGAGCTGGCCGACGAGTTTCAATCCTTTCGCCTCGGTCGCGACGCGGCACGCCTGCATCAGCTCGTCGAACAGGCCGACGAGATCGAAAGGCTCGACGCTCAGCAATGAATCGTCGCCGAGCACTTTCGAGTATTCGACCATTTCATCGACGAGCGTCGCCATGTCGGCGACCTGTCGGTTCGCCAAGCCAAGCGCCGTTTCACGCTTGGCCGGCGAGCGCCCGGCAAGCTGCAGCGCCGTGGAGAATACGTTGAGAAAATTGCGCAGATCGTGCGCGACGCGCCGCGTGATCTGCATGCGCGTCTCGTACAGGTCGCTGATGAGTTTCTGTCGAAGCGTCAACTCGTAGTTCGCGCGCTCCAGCATGCCGGTGTATTCGTCGATCTTCCGATCGCGCTCGCCGATCGCCTCGCGAATCGACGCGAGCGTGACGAAGCTCACCACTTCGTCGGTCATGAGGCGCGCGTGCTCTTCGTCCGCGCGCGAGAAATGTTCGTGCGCGCCGGCATACTCGCCGATCGCGAGCAGCAGCACCTGGCGGAACAGATCCAGCTCGCGCACCAGTTCGTCGACACGATAGCCCTGCTGCCAGCGCCATTGGCCGTGCTGACGCGCATTGCGCTCGATCGCGCCTTCCTGGTCGCGCAGATTGCGCGACTCCAGCACGATGCAGATTTCGTCGAAAATACTCGGAAGATGGTCCGCGAGCTGCCGATACGTGAGCTGGTCGGAATGTTCGACTTCCTGATCGCCGAACACGAGCTTCATCCATCGTTCGGTGAGCGCGTTTTGCTGCGCGCGCAGCGCGGCCACGAGACCCTTCAGGCCACCGACAGACGTGTCGCTCATCTACGCGTTCCCGAGTGCTTGCGGCGCCGGAAAACGGCGCGCATGGTGATCGTGATATGCAGTCGAAAGCAATGCCGATAACGTCCGGAGCCGCCGGCCAATGCTCCGCCAGTATAGGCGCGATGCTCGCGCCGAAGGGACATATCCGAGTTTTCTTTTGAACTTTCCGGGGCTTTCACCGAAGCCTCGCGCACGCACTGGACTCAGTATTCCATTCAAATGTCGTCGCGCGGATTCGCGAGCATCGCGTAGAGCGCCTGAGCGGCCGGTGACAGCGACGCCGACTTGCGCGTCACGAGCACGAGCGAGCGCGTGACCGTCGGTTCGACGAGTTCGATCGCGCGCACGGTCGGATAGGCGTCTTTCTGAATCGCGAGCGCCGGCACGATCGCGGCCCCGACGCGCTGCGCCACGAGCCCGAGCGCCGTCGAACTGCGCTGCACTTCATAAAACGAATGCAATTCGATGCCGCTGCCGTCCAGCGCGGCATCGATCAACGCACGGTTGCCGCTTACGTCGCCCGCGAGAATCAGCGGATAGTCCGATAGCGCACGCCACGCTATGCGCTTGCGCCGCGCGAGCGGATGGTCGCGATGGCAGACGAGCACGTACCGATCCTCGACGAGCGGCTCGGTCTGCAAATCCGGTTGATGCTCGCCCGCGATCTTTATGCCGAACTCCACTTCCCGATGCAGCACCGCCTGCGCGACCGCCGACGACGCGTGATCGAGAATCCGGATGCGGTTATGCGGATACCGCGCCGAATAAGCCTGCAACACGCGCGGCAGATACTGCACGCCGACCGTCGGCACGCACGCGATCGACACGTCGCCGCGCCGCGCGATGCCCGTCTCGCGGATTTCGATCAGCGCAGCGGACAGTTCGGCGAGCAGGCGCCGCGCTTGCGGCAAGAAAATGCGTCCGGTTTCGGTGAGGCTCATCGAGCGCGTCGTACGCTCGATCAGCGGTACGCCGAGAAAATCTTCGAGCTTCTGCAGACGCTGGGTGATCGCGGTCTGCGTGATGTTCAGACGCTCGGCCGCGCCTTTGAAGCTTCCCTGATCGGCAATGGCGACGAACGCCTGCACGCCCAGCGTGTCGATTTTCATAAGAAAAACCAAATAATCCGCAGCATAAATTCATTTTACGCTGGACCGCCGCCAGTCCAGAATCGCGGCTGTCCCCACCACGAACACTCGACAGGAATCCGACATGACGACAACATCGGCCGACTGGCAAGCCCGCCAATACTCGCTCTTCGAGGAGCAGCGCACGCGCCCGGTCAGGGATCTGCTGAACGCGGCGCAGACGGAAACCGCGCGCACGGCGGTCGATCTCGGCTGCGGCCCCGGCAATTCGACCGAGACGCTGATCGCTCACGCGCCGAACGCGGTCGTGCGTGGCATCGACAATTCCTGCGACATGATCGACGCGGCGAAGAAGCGCCTTCCGCAAGTCGAATTCGAACTCGCCGATATTTCCGCGTGGCAGGCCGATGGACCGTTCGATCTGATCCTCGCGAACGCGGCGCTGCAATGGGTGCCCGAGCACGACACGCTGTTTCCGTCGCTCGTCGGCAAGCTTTCGAGAGGCGGGCGGCTCGCCGTGCAGATGCCCGACAATCTCGACGAGCCCGCGCACCGGTTGATGCGCGAAACCGCCGCCGACGGTCCGTGGCGCGACAGGCTGAAGGGCGTGGAGCGCACCGGGCGCTATCGGCCGGAATGGTATTACGCGTTGCTCAAGCCGCTGTGCGCGCACGTCGACGTGTGGCGCACGACATACCATCATCCGCTCGAAGGCGGCGTGGACGCGATCATCGAATGGTTCAAGGGCACGTCGCTGCGGCCGTTCCTCGCGAAGCTCGACGCGGCCGAGGCGACCGCGTTCCTCGAACGCTATCGCGCCGGGCTGAAAACCGCCTACGCCGTTCTCGACGACGGCAGCGTGCTGCTGCCCTTCCCGCGCCTTTTCATCGTCGCGACGCGGTAACGCTCAGTGCGGCCGGCTCTGTTCGCGAAGCATCTGCACGAACTGCCGCGCCGCTGGCGAAAGCGCGCCGCCCTTGCGCGTGACGATGCCGTATGTCTGCGATTTCGACTTCATGCGCACCGGCAGAATCCGCAACATGCCGGAGCGCTCGAACACCTTCGCGACGCTCGCCGGCAAGATGGACACCAGCTCGGGGCTCTGCTGCAGCAGCGTCACCGTCATGAGCGGCGACGCGGTGGAAATCGGATTGGCGGGCATCGGCAGGCCGGCGAGATCGAGTTCGCGTTCGAGCAGCGCGCTCATCGGCATGTAGCTCGGATAGGTGACCCACCGGTAACGCGCGAGATCCGCAAAACCCACTTCGCGCTCGCCCGTGCGCTCGTGACCGTGACCGACGACGATGCAGAGCGGCTCGTCCGCGAGCGGCTGATAGTGATATTTCGACGGCTGATCCGACACGCTCGAGCGGCCGATCACGAGATCGACGCGGCCATCGTCGAGCATCGGCAGCATGCGCGCGCTCGTATCCTCGACGACCTCGATGGCCAGATCCGGATGCTTCGCATGCATCTCGTTGACGATCGGCGCGACGACGCCCGGCACCGCTCCCATGATCGTGCCGACGGTCAGCCGCCCGCCCGTGCCCGCGCGAATCTGCGCGACTTCCTGACATAACGCGTTCAGGTCGGCGGCCAGAACGCGCGCGTAGCGCACCACGCAGCGGCCGAAGGGATTCGGAATCAGCCCGGTCTTCGCGCGCTCGAAAAGCGGCGCCTCCAGCATCGATTCGAGCTCGGCGAGCGCCTTGCTCGCGGCAGACTGGGTCATCGCCATCGCGCTCGACGCCTTGTGCAGCGATTTGTGGTCGTCGAGCGCGATCAGCAACTGCAACTGCTTCATGCGCAGCCGCGACATCAATACATCGAGCGTGTTCTTCATGCCTCGGCCTGCGGGAAACCTTGGGGTGATTCCAAAAAGCGATCAAGCGATGGAAAGGTTTCACTATACAGCCGCCCGCCCGAGGCCGTATAGTCGGGCGTGATGCAGTCATCGTACAACTGGCTGCCGCGAAACACTTCAAGCAAGGACGAGACATCATGCAACTCACTGGCAACCTGCTCATCGGTCAGGCATCGATCTTCGGCTCGAATGGCTCGATCAAGGCCGTCAACGCGTCGACCGGCGCGGCCATCGAACCGGCTTTCGGCGGCGCGACGCTCGCCGATCTCGACCGCGCGTGCGCGCTCGCGTGGTCCGCATTCGACGTCTATCGCGAAACGGCGCCCGAAGCGCGCGCGAAGTTCCTCGAAACGATCGCGCAGAACATCCTCGATATCGGCGACGACCTGATCGAGCGCTGCATGATCGAAAGCGGCCTGCCGCGCGCGCGTCTCGAAGGCGAGCGCGGCCGCACGGTCGGCCAGTTGCGCATGTTCGCGGACGTGGTCCGCAACGGCGACTTCCTCGGCGTGCGCATCGATCCGGCGCAGCCCGAACGCAAGCCGCTGCCGCGCGTCGATCTGCGCCTGCGCCATATCGGCGTCGGCCCGGTCGCCGTGTTCGGCGCGAGCAACTTCCCGCTCGCGTTCTCGGTCGCGGGCGGCGACACCGCTTCGGCGCTCGCAGCCGGCTGCCCGGTCATCGTCAAGGCGCACTCGGCGCATCCGGGCACGGCCGAGCTCGTCGGCCGCGCGGTGCAGAAGGCCGTGAAGGACTGCGGCATGCCCGAAGGCACGTTCTCGCTGCTGTTCGACAGCGGCCGCGACGTCGGCCAGGGTCTCGTGGCGGACAACCGCATCAAGGCGGCGGGCTTCACCGGCTCGCGCGGCGGCGGCACGGCGCTCATGAAGATCGCCGCGGCGCGCGCCGAACCGATCCCGGTCTACGCGGAAATGAGCAGCATCAACCCGGTCCTGCTGTTCCCGAACGCGCTCAAGAATCGCGGCGAAGGCATCGCGAAGGCGTTCGTCGGCTCGCTCGTGCTCGGCGCGGGCCAGTTCTGCACGAATCCGGGCCTGGTGCTCGCCGTCGACGGTCCGGATCTCGACAAGTTCATCGCAGCGGCATCGGCTGCATTGCAGGAGACCGCCGCGCAGACCATGCTCACGCCGGGCATCTGCAAGACGTATCAGGGCGCCGTGGCGCGCGCCGCGGAGCACGCGGACGTGAAGACCGCCGCGCGCGGCGCCGAGGCCAAGGGCGACAATCAGGGCCAGTCGGCGCTGTTCGTCACCACGGCAGACGCATTCCGCAAGAGCCACGAGCTGCAGGAAGAAATCTTCGGCGCGTCGTCGCTCGTCGTGCGCTGCCCGGACCTCGCGACCATGCTCGCGCTCGTCGAATCGCTGGAAGGCCAGCTGACCTCGGCGCTGCATATCGACGAAGCGGACTACGCCGATGCGAAGCGCGTCCTGCCCGCGCTCGAGCGCCGCACCGGCCGCCTGCTGGTGAACGGCTTCGGCACGGGCGTGGAAGTCGGCCACGCGATGGTGCACGGCGGCCCGTTCCCGTCGACCGCGGACGGCCGTTCGACCTCGGTCGGCAGCCTCGCGATCAACCGCTTCCTGCGCCCGGTGAGCTATCAGGATCTGCCTGACGCGCTCCTGCCCGACGCGCTGAAGACGGACAATCCGCTCGGCCTGAACCGCCGCATCGACGGCAAGCTGCAACTGGCCGAGTAAGCTTCCTGCCTGGCTGACGAGGGCCGCCGCGCGCAAGCGCCGCGGCCTTTTTGCTTCAGGCGGGACGTTGATTTCGAGCGATGCTTCGGAAACCTTATCAATATCCCGCAACGGTCCATGATCCGGCCCGATCCGCGTTTACCCCGCCGGCGTGGACGCGCAGCAACACTCCGCGCGATGCCCGGATCGCTTTGGCATCAGTGGGTTATCCGCCGATCGCGCCCCCTTGTCGTTTAACGGCTAAGGATTGGCGGTTCAAAACCGCCGCCGCGATCCCAAAATGTCAGAAATATCGTGAGCGAGAGGAGCGTGGCGCTCTGCGCGGGCCGATCGGCCGCCGTACGCGCATCGACCCGACGCTTTCGCATCGACATCAGGGCCATGCACTGGACGCTTCGGTCCAAACGCCATACGAGGCGAGGCGAAACGCAATGGTGCAGTCGCTTAAGGTTGCGGCCCGGGTAGGTGCGAAAGGCAATTGACGTCCGATAGTGGTTGAACCATAGTCGGAATGTCGTTTCCCGCCGGCGCGCGCGCCGCGTGGGGACAGAATACGAAGGATTGCTGCCGCGGGAACCACGTTCCCGCGTACAGGCGCGACGACTCGGCGCGCATTGGCGGCCACGCGAATTTGGCAACCTCACGCACACGTCCTTCGAGGGCTCCAGCATGACCACGCGTCTGACGTTTCCCGCATCCATGTTCTCCGTCGTCTGCCAGAGGTGCGGCAGCACGGTGCGCAAAAACGCCGACAGCTGCCCCAATTGCGGCGCCGACCGCCGCGCCGCGTTCGGCCAGTCGCGCGAGGCCGACTCGGGCAAATCGCGCGCGCGCGCATTTGAAGAAGCGGCATCGGCGCCGCTCGCATCGGCGGCTGCTTCCACATCGGGTTCTTCCACCTCGCTCGGCTCGGACAGCGCCGAGCGCATCGAACCGGGCATGCGCTCGCGCTGGACGGAGCGCGCGAGCGAGCGCATCGCGCAAAAGGCGGCGGAATATCGCGCACGACGCGCCGAAGAATCCGCACGCAACGCCTATGCCGAATCCAGCAACGATCCCGACGCCCTGCCCTCCGAGCGCTGGAGCACGAAAAAGACCGTCATCGCGGGTGCATGCGGTCTCGCGCTGCTGCTCGGCGCGACGTTCTACTATCAGCTCGGCGATTCCGACGGCGGCTCGGGCACGCCGTCCGCCGACCACAGCGTCTCGGGCGTGATCGATTCCAAGGTCGGCTCGCTCGTGCGCGGCGCGACCGATACGCCGACGAACACGACTGCCGCTCCGGTCATCGCCGAGCGGCGCGCTCTGGCCGACACCCGCGCGGCCGCGACCGGCAATGCGCTGCAGGACGCGCGCCTCGCGCTGGATCAGCACGATCTGGCCACCGCCCGGGCACGGCTCAAGGTACTGCCAGCGCAGCAACAGGCGCGCGACGACTACGAAACGCTGAAGGACGAGCTCGTCAAGCGTGAAGCGCAACGCGACGCCGCGCTGCAGCTCGCGCGCGCGTGCGAGCGGACCTCGGCGTGGGCGTGCGTGCAGCAGAACGCGGGCGAGGCGCTTGCGCTCGACGGCAGCAACATCGAATCGCAAGCCATGCTCGAGCGCGTGATCTCGCATGCGGGCTGGCTCGCGCCGACCGCGGCGGCGGCGCTCGCGAAGAAGGTGCCGGGCACGGCGCCTCCGGTCGCCGTGGCGAACGCGCCGGACGCGACGAACACGACGGCCGCCGCGCCCGCACCGCTTCCCGCGCAGGCAAACGTTGCAGCGGCCGCGCCGGCGGCCCGGTCGAGCATCGTCGCGCAAAAGCCCGCACAGGATCGGCGCGTGGCGCAACGCAGCGTCGCCGCCGCGCGCCAGTCCGACGACGACACCGCCTACGAATCGCGCGCCGAGAAGATCGCGCGCGGCCAGGCGGCAACGGCCGCGATCACGGCGGCGACGATCACGCCACCCGCCGCTCCCGGCGTCGCCACCGCGCTGCCGAAGCCCGCGCCCGCCGCTCAGGCGACCACGCAAGCCGCCGCGCCCGCGCCGTCACAACCGGCGGCGGCAAAGCCCGCGCCGGCGCCGGTCGCGCAGGCGTCGCGTGCGCCCTACTATCTCGGCGACGAGGACGCGCATCCTTCGGCCGCGGCCAGCGCCCGTGCCGCGAACCCGCGCACGCCCTACTATCTCGGCGACGAGCCGCCGCAGCCGGCCGCCCGTCCGGCCAATCCGCGCGGCGCGTATTACCTCGGCGAAGATCCGCCGGCACCCGCGGCGCCCGCCACGCGGGCGTCCGTGCCGCGCCCGCCCCCGTCCAGCGACAGCAACCAGAGCAGTGCCTTGCCGCCGTCGACAACGACGATGCAGGCCGCCGTGCCGCGGCCGCCCGCGGCCGTGGCACAGGCTGCCGCCACGCAGACCGCCGCCGCGCAACGCGTCCCGGCGGTCGTGAATCAACCCGTCGCGCAGACCAGCGCGGCGGCGCGCAGCACGCAGGCGACCGCCAGCACCGGCGCATCGCCGCAGTTCGCCAACATGCCGGCGGGCTCGCATCTCGACTCGGACAAATCAGAAGAACTCGAACGCGCCATCAAGCAATACGGCTGGAGCGGCGGCGGCACGGCGCCCAAGCCGCCGTCGCGCTAAAAGCAAGTAAAAGAACGACCACAGTACAAGAACACGCAGAGACAACAACCACGCACGGCAAGCACGCGCCACGCATTTTCGCGTTGAGCCGCATGTGAGTATCCGGGCATGAGCGAATTGCGCGCATTGCGGACGACTTCCGCGTCGCGCGAGTTTCAAAAGTACCCGTCCAACTCCGATTAAGGGTCAATCATGTTCACCACGAAATGCATGCGCAACGCCGCACGGGGCGCGCTGACGCTTCTCGCCATCGCCGGGCTGATCGGCGCGGGATCGAGCTTCGCCGCCGATCCGATTCCGTACAAGATCACGACGGGCCAGGAACGCGGCACGTATATCCAGATCGGTCAGGACTTGTCGAAGTATGTGGCCGAGCCGGCGGGCATCGATCTGGAAGTGCTGCCGTCGAAGGGATCGGCGGAGAACGTGCAGCGCATGCGCTACGAGCCCGGCGTGAAGTTCGCGCTGGTGCAATCGGACGTGTATCAGGCGTATATGGACATGGCGACTTCGGGCAACGCGGACGCGGGCAAGATCATCAAGCCGCTGCGGCTCATCATGCCGCTCTATGACGAGGAAATTTACTTCGTCACGCGCGCGGATTCGCCGATGAAGTTCATCCACGAGATCAAGGGCAAGAACATCAGCGTCGGGCCGATCGGCAGCGGCACCGCGCAATCGGCGGAAACGCTGTATCGGCTGATGTTCGGCGAGCCGATCGCCGAAGCCAACGAGCAGCATCTCAACAACGAGGATTCGCTCGCGCGGCTGATCGTCGGCAAGATCGACGTGGCGGTGATCGTCGCGGGCCAGCCGGCGAAACTCTTCCAGGACATGAACCCCGAGTTGCTGAAGCAGATCAAGCTGCTGCGCCTCGATTCCGGCGCGCAGGAAACCGCGCGCGCGAAGCAGACCTACTTCCCCGCGACGATCCGCACGACGAGTTATCCGAACTGGATTCAGGAAGACACGCCGACGCTCACCGTGAAGGCGTTCCTCGTGACCTACGATTACGGTTTGCGCGGCACGGTCGGCGCGCTGTCGAAGTTCGCCGATTCGCTGTGCACGAACTTCGACACGCTGCAGGCGAACGGCCATCCGAAGTGGAAGCAGGTGCATCTGGAACTGCCGCCGCTCACGAAAGGCTGGAAATACTATCCGCCGATGGAAAAGCACCTGCGCGCGTGCATCGCGCAGCGCACGGCGGCCGCCGAGCACTCGCAGAATCCGGCGCGCAAGGTCGCCACGCGCGACGCCGACCCGGCCGCGCAAAAGCCCAGGAAAGCGGCTTGCTCGGCGCAGGAAAAGCTGCTGCTGCTGTGCGATCAATGACGCCGCGCAGCTAGCGGACGAGCGTCGGCATGAGCGTGGCAAGGCGCGCCGCGCCACGCTCGATCGCATCGGCGCTCGTCCCGCCGTAGCCGAGCAGCACGCCCTGCTGCGCCGGCTCACCCGCGTAGAACGCGCGGATGCCATACAGCCCGACCGATTCCGCGCGCGCCGCCGCGACGACTTCGTCTTCGCGCAGCGAAGCGGCGAGCCGCGCGACCAGATGAATGCCCGCCGTCGCGGGCAGCGGTTCGAACCAGGGCGCGAGCACGCCGCTCAGACGCTCGATCAGCAGTGCGCGGCGTTCCGCGTACGCCTTGTGCATGCGGCGCAGATGTTTCGCATAGTCGCCGTCGAGCATGAACGCGCCCAGCGCCGCTTGCGTCAGCGCGCAACTGTGCCAGTCGCAGATCTGCTTCGCGTTCCAGAGCGGTTCGGACAGCGTCGCGGGCGGCACGACGTAACCGAGCCGCAAATCGGGAAAGAGCGTCTTCGAGAACGTGCCGACATAGGCGACGAGACCCGCGCGGTCCAGACTTTTCAGCGATTCCACCGGCCTGCCTTCGAAGCGGAATTCGCCATCGTAGTCGTCCTCGACGATCACCGCGCCGCGCTTGCCCGCCCATTCGAGCAGTTCGACGCGCCGCTCGAGGCTCATCGGCATGCCGAGCGGAAACTGGTGCGAAGGCGTCACGTAGACGAGGCGCGTGTTGCGCGGCAGCTTTTTCACGACGATGCCCTCGCCGTCGACCGGCACATGTGCGATGCGCGCGCCGAGCGCGGCGAACAGCGCCCGCGCGGGCGGATAGCCCGGCTCCTCGACCGCGACGACATCGCCCGGCTGGATCGTCACGCGCGCGAGCAGGTCGAGCGCCTGCTGCGCGCCCTGCGTGACGATCACGTCCTGCCAGTTGCAGACGACCGCGCGGCTGAACGCGAGATAGCGCGCGATGCCGAGCCGCAACGCCTGCTCGCCGCCCGGATCGCGATAGCCCGCGACGCCGCCACCAGCGCGCGCCTGCGTACGCAGCGCCTGATTCAGGCAGCGCCGCCAGGCATCGAAGGGAAACAGCGATTTGTCGGTCACGCCGCCCTTGAAATCGCAGTCGAGCGTTTCGTGGACCGGCGGCATCGGCATCGCCATGCGCTCGGGTATCTTGCGCCAGATGCCGGTGGCGCGAGCGCGGGCCGAAACCGGTCGGGCCTGCGCGGACGGCAGCCGAGTGAGCCCTTCCGCGACGAACGTGCCGTCGCCCGCGCGCGTGCGCAGAAAGCCTTCCGCGATGAGACGCTCGAAGACTTCGAGCGTGGTCTTGCGCGACACGCCGAGTTGCGCGGCGAGATCGCGCGTGGACGGCAGGCGCGTGTTCGCGGCGAGCCGCCCTTCTACGATGCCCGCGCGTAGCTGGCCGTAGATCTGGCCGGTCAGGTCGCGGCGGCCGTGAAGGGTGATGTGGATGTCCAAGATGTCACGCAGCAAGCGGCCTCGAGTGGTTACCTGAGTATGCCCAATCGAGCCACGCTCAGGAAGCCGCTTCGTCGTCGCCTAAGGCTGCCCGGCACAGCGCCACCCCTTCGTCGCTCAGCCACGCGCTCCCCGTCCCTTCCTCGGTCATGCGCACCTCGACGAGCCCCGCGTCCTCCATCCCGGTCAAGTGCCGCCTGAGTGCGCTCATCGGCAAGCCGGACTGCTTGGCGAGCTTCGCAAGCGACCACGCGCGCCCGGGCGTCTCGGTCTGTGCGCGCCATAACTGCGTCAGCACGGCGACGAGCGCCGGATCGATGTCATCGCTCATGCGCGTTCTCCCATGATCGTGTCCCTGCCCGCGCGCGCGCCGATGTCGCCGACGAGCTCGCCGAGCCGCTGCAACGCGGCCTCGCTCTGCGCGGTCCACGGATAACTGTAGTTGAGCCGGATGAAGTGGCTGAAGGCGTTGCGCGTCGAGAACATATGGCCTGGCCCGATCGTGATGCCGCTGTCGAGCGCCGCGCGATAGAGCCGCATCGAATCGACGCGCGCCGGCAATTCGACCCATAGCACGTAGCCGCCCTGCGGCGCCGACGTGCGCGTGCCCGCCGGAAAGAACCGCTCGACCATCGCGCTCATGATGCGCGACTGCTGCCGATACAGCTTGCGCACGCGTCGCAGATGCCGGTCATAGCCGTCCTGCCGCAGATAGTCCGCGATCGCGACCTGCGGCACGGACGGCGTCGTCAGCGTGTTGAGGAACTTGAGTTTTTCGACCTGCGCCCGATATCGCCCCGGCATCGCCCAGCCGATCCGGTACGACGCCGTCAGGCTCTTCGAGAACGACGCGCAATGCAGCACGAGCCCTTTCGTGTCGAAGTTCTTGAGCGTCGACGGGCGCGCGTCGCCGTAGTAGAGCTCGTGATAGACATCGTTCTCGATGACCGGAATCTCGTGCGCGCCCAGCAAGCCGACGAGCTGGCGCTTGCGTTCATCCGGCATCTGAAAGCCGAGCGGATTCTGGAAGTTCGGCATCACCATGACCGCGGCGACCTTGCTTCTGCCGATGATCTGCGCTAGCGCCTCGATGTCGATGCCCGCCGCCGGATGCGTCGGCACTTCGATCGCGCGCATGCCGAGACGCTCGATCGCATGCAGCATCGCGTAGTACGTCGGCGATTCGACGGCCACCGTGTCGCCCGGCTTCGCGACGGCCTGCAGGCTCAAGTTGATCGCCTCGGTCGCGCCGACGGTGATGACGATCTCCTCCGGATCGACCGGCACGCCATTTTCCGCATAGCGCCGCGCGATCTGGCGAATCAGTTCCGGATTGCCGGGCGGCAGATCGTCGATGAGATTCCAGCTCGAATGCCGCCGCGCGATCGCGTTCGCATACTGGTTGATGCGCCGCCACGGGAACGGCTCGGGATCGGGATACGGCGAGCCGAACGGCACGGCGTCGTGCGCGCGGATGCTGCGCAAGGTCGAGAGCACGAGCCGGCTCACATCGACTTCCGATGCGGTCGCGATCACGCGCTTCGGCTGGCTGTGCGCCGCGCCCGCCTGCGGCTTCGCGCGCACGAAATAGCCGGATTGCGGCCGCGTTTCGAGAATGCCGCGGCTTTCCAGAATCGCGTAGGCGTGCAGCACCGTCTTGATGCTCACGCCGTGCTGCTGGCTCGCCTGGCGCACGGACGCGATTCTCTCGCCCGGCGCGAACACGCCGCGCCGCACGGCTTCCTCGATTTCATCGGCGAGCTTCTCGTAGAGCCTCACGGGTTCTTCGTCCTGGAGCGGCAATGCGTCAAGTCTAGGGCAAAACGTCGCAACTGTACTCCTTCCATTTCGCATTTTCTGTGTGCCGCGCGCGTTTCGGAACACAGTACGCTTCTATCACCCCAAGCCATTAGCGTCATCCCACACGCCATGTTCAAGAAGCCCGAAGAGCGCATCGAACCGTATACGCATCCCGCCGCCGGTTGGGGCGCGTTGAAGCAGGTCGCCATCAACCTCGTCAAGGAGAAGGTGGCGGGCGGCAACTACAAGACGCTGTTCAAGCAGAATCAGCCCGATGGTTTCGACTGTCCCGGCTGCGCGTGGCCCGACCGCGAGCACGGCTCGACCTTCGAGTTCTGCGAAAACGGCGTGAAGGCCGTCGCCGCCGAGGCGACGAGCAAGCGCGTGACGCCCGCGTTCTTCGAAGAGCACACCGTGTCGGCGCTGATGGCCCAGACCGATTTCGAACTGGAGCAGCACGGCCGGCTCACCGATCCGCTCGTCTACGATGCGAAACGCGACCGCTACGTGCCGGTCGAATGGGACGACGCGTTCGCACTGATCGCCTCGCATCTGAACAAGCTCGACGATCCGGACCGCGCCGCGTTCTACACGTCGGGGCGCGCGAGCAACGAAGCTGCCTTTCTGTATCAGTTGTTCGTGCGCATGTACGGCACCAACAACTTTCCCGATTGCTCGAACATGTGCCACGAGGCAACCAGCCGCGGCTTGCCGCATACGGTCGGCATCGGCAAGGGCACGGTGACGCTCGACGACTTCGAGCACGCCGACACGCTGCTGCTCTTCGGCCAGAATCCGGCGACGAATCATCCGCGCATGCTCGGCGAGCTGCGCGACTGCGCGAAGCGCGGCGCGACCATCGTGTCGATCAACCCGCTGAAGGAGCGCGGACTCGAACGCTTCGCAAGCCCGCAGCACACACTCGACATGCTCTCGCCTAAGGGCGTGAAGATCAGCTCGGTGTTCATCCGCCCGAAAGTGGGGGGCGACTTCGCCCTGATCAAAGGCGTGGCGAAGCGCGTGATCGAACTGGACGACGCGGCTTGCGCGAACGGCGGCGAGCGCGTGCTCGATGTCGATTTCATCGCACAGCATACGGTCGGCTTCGATGCCTTCGCCGATGATCTGCGCGCCGAAAGCTGGGACGCAGTCATCGAAGAATCCGGCGTCGAGATGGACGATCTGCTCCAGCTCGCCGATATCTACGCGAAAGGCCGCGCCGTCATCTCGACTTGGGGCATGGGCCTCACGCAACACAAGAACTCCGTGCCGACGATTCAGATTCTCTCGAACCTGATGATGATGCGCGGGAATATCGGCCGGCGCGGCGCGGGGCTATGCCCGGTGCGCGGCCATTCGAACGTGCAGGGCGACCGCACGGTCGGCATCGAGGAAAAGCCGACGCAGGCGTTTCTCGACCGGCTCGGCGCGGCCTACAATTTCGAGCCGCCGCGCGAGCATGGCTACGATGTCGTCGAAACCATTCACGCGATGCTCGAAGGCAAGGTGAAGGTGTTCATCGGACTGGGCGGCAATTTCTCGATCGCGACGCCCGACACGCCGCGCACCTGGGAAGCGATGCGTTCGTGCGATCTCACCGTGCACATCACGACGAAGCTCAACCGCAGTCATCTCGTACACGGCCGCGACGCGCTGATCCTGCCGACGCTCGGACGTACCGAAATCGATCTCCAGAACGGCGTGCCGCAAGGCGTCTCCGTCGAGGATTCGATGAGCATGGTGCATATCTCGTACGGCATGAACAAGCCGGCCTCGCAGAATCTGCTGTCCGAAGTGGCGATCGTCGCACGCATCGCGCATGCGACGCTCGGCTCCGCCAAGGTGGACTGGCGCGCGCATGCGGGCGACTATGCGTTGATCCGCGACGGCATCGAGAAAGTGCTCGACGGCTTCGAACACTACAACGAACGTCTGAAGCAGCCTGGCGGCTTTCATCTGGGCGTGCCTTCGCGCGACCGCGTCTGGATGACGCCGAGCGGCAAGGCGCAGTTCATCGTGCACGAGATCGCGATCGATACGCCGATTCACCGCGCCCGCGCGCTTCACGGCGAGCGCCTCATGACGCTCATGACGACGCGCTCGCACGATCAGTACAACACCACGATCTATGGCCTCGACGATCGTTATCGCGGCGTGTACGGACAGCGGCACGTGCTGTTCGCAAACCGCGATGATATCGATATGCTCGGCTTCGAGCCGGGCGAACTCGTGGACATCACGAGCGTGTGGGACGACGGCGTCGAACGTCGCGTGGACGGCTTCAAGCTCGTTGAGTACGATATTCCGCGCGGCTGCCTCGGTGCGTACTATCCGGAGACCAACCCGCTCGTGCCGTTGTCGTCGGTTGCGGATGGCGCCGGCACGCCGACTTCGAAGTCCATTCCGGTGTTGCTGACGTCTTCCGGTCGCGCGGTTGCGGCATGAAGCCGTGCCCCGGTGACATGTTGCACAGCGCATGTCGCCGCGCCTTCTCGCGCTGACGAATGCGCCGCTCGAGCGCGGCGGCGCCGCTGAACCGGCGATCGATGAACGCGCCCAGCATGGCGAGGATCGCGACCCACGCGATCCATCCTGCGGCGAAGCTGTTGAATTCGTTGCTGAACCATGCGCCGCCGAGCATCGCGGCAGCGAACACCAGCATGACGAGAGCGAACGGCGGGCAATGCTCGTGCTCGATGTGAGTCCTGCTGCCGGCTCCCATGCCCGACTGGTAGCCGCTGAACGAATAGGCGCTGATCGAGTTATTCATTTTGCGATCCGAACTGTTATCGATTTGTGTTTCACAAACTTACACAGTTGGACCGACCAGCAATACCAGACATTTCCGAACAATACGCGCGACGTTCCGCGCTTGACTCTCGTGAAACGTCGCGACCGCGCTCTATGACTTACTTCGCTCCCGCGAATTCCTGAATATCGGCATCGGCTTCGCCTGCGAGCGGCACGACGCCGGAGGGTCCGGTCGCATGCGGCTGCAGCAGCAGCGCGACCAGGCCGCTCCAGCCCGTCTGATGCGACGCGCCCACGCCGCGCCCGTTGTCGCCGTGGAAATATTCGTGAAAGAGCACGAGATCGCGCGAACGCGGATCGGCCTGCAGCAACGGATACGCGGCCATCACGGGACGCTCGCCGTTCTTGTCGAGCAGAAAGAGCGTGGTCACGCGGCGCGCGAGTTCGTCGGCGATCTGCGCGAGCGAGAACTTCTGCCCCGAGCCGGTCGGATATTCGACACGGAAATCGTCGCCGTAATAGCGATGGAACTCGTGGATCGATTCGATCAGCAGATAATTCACCGGCATCCACACCGGGCCGCGCCAGTTCGAATTGCCGCCGAACACGCGCGAGTCCGATTCCGCCGGAAGATAGCGGATGCTGAAGCTCTCGCTGTTGTGATAGAAGACGAACGGGTTGTCGAGATGCACGCGCGAGAGCGCGCGCACGCCGTGATCGGAGAGGAACTCGGTTTCGTCGAGCGTGCGCCTGAGCAGCGCCTTCATGCGATGTCCGCGCAATAGCGACAGCAGCACGCTGTTGCCCTGCCCCGAGACATTCCAGCGCGACACGAGCCGCGCGAGATCGGTGCGATGTTCGAGGAACCAATGCAGCCGTTCGCGCAACTCCGGCAGCGAGCGATAAACCTTCGGCTCCAGCACATGCACAGCGAAAAGCGGAATCAGCCCGACGATCGAGCGCACGCGCATCGGCACGCTCGACCCGTCGGGCAGGCGCAGCTTGTCGTAGAAGAACTCGTCCTCGCTGTCCCAGAGGCCGGTGTCGCAGTTGTCCTCGCAGCTCACCGCCTCCGCGATATACAGGAAGTGCTCGAAGAACTTCACCGCGATATCGACGAACACCTTGTTCGCGTACGCGAGCTCCAGCGCGATGCGCATCAGGTCGAGCGCGTACGCCGCCATCCACGCGGTGCCGTCGGCCTGATCGATGTGGCCGCCGGTCGGCAGCGGCGACGAGCGATCGAAGATGCCCACGTTGTCCAGCCCGAGAAAGCCGCCCTGGAAGATATTCTTGCCGTCGGCGTCCTTGCGGTTGACCCACCACGAGAAGTTCAGCAGCAGCTTGTGGAACACGAGTTCCAGAAAATCGCGGTCGCCGCGGCCTGTGATCGCGCGGTCGATCTCGTAGACGCGCCACGTCGCCCATGCATGCACCGGCGGGTTCGCGTCGCCGAAAGCCCATTCGTAGGCGGGCAACTGGCCGTTCGGATGCTGATAGCGATCCTTCACGAGCAGGAGCAACTGGCGCTTCGCGAATTCCGGATCGATCAGCGCGAACGCGGCCGCATGAAACGCGAGATCCCACGACGCGTACCACGGGTATTCCCACTTGTCCGGCATCGACACGATGTCCGCGTTGCACAGATGCCGCCAGTCCGCGTCGCGCCCGAAGCGCCGCTGCTTCGGCGGCTTCGGCTGCAGCGGATCGCCGTCGAGCCAGCGCGTCACGTCGAACTGGTAGTACTGCTTCGACCACAACATGCCGGCGAGCGCCTGGCGCTGCACGAGGCGCTGATCGGCGTCGGCGATATCGTGCTGCAGCGCGCCGTAGAACTCGTCCGCTTCCGCGAGGCGGCGCGCGAAGAGTCCGTCGACGTCGAGCGGCACCGCGTCCGGCGCGGATTCCGGGCGCCAGCGCAGATACACCACGCCCTTGCCGTGCGGCCCGAGTTCGAGAGGCGCATGCGCCGCGGCGCGCGTGCCCTTGTCGCGGCGAATCGCGTCTTCGTCGTCATGCAGGATATAGTCGTTGAAGCCGTCCTTGAAGGGCCCTTCGCCTTCCATGCGATAAAGCCGCTTGACGTTGGTCTCGTTCTCGCAGAAGAGCCATTCGATGTTCGCGATATCCGGCGACCACGCGGTGACGACCATCGGCTCGTGCGCGCCTTGTTCGGCGAGCACGTAGGTGCCTTCGCCCTGCACCGTCTCCACTTTCAGCGATGGCTTGTTCGGCGTCGGCTTCCACGACCACGTATTGCGCGCCCAGATTTGCGGCAGCACGTCGAGCCCGGCCGATACGTTGCTGCGGTTCTCGATCGTCACGCGCATCAGAATGTCGTCCGGCGTGTGCTTCGCATATTCGACCAGCACGTCGAAGTAACGCTCGTCGTCGAACACGCCTGTGTCGAGCACTTCGTACTCGGGCATATCGGCGCCGCGGCGCGCGTTTTCATCGACGAGATCGGCGTACGGATACGCCGCATGCGGATACTTGTAGAGCATGCGCATGTAGGAATGCGTCGGCGTGCCGTCGAGGTAGAAGTACAGTTCCTTCACGTCCTCGCCGTGATTGCCTTCCTGGTTCGTCAGACCGAAGAGCCGCTCCTTGATGATCGGATCGCAGCCGTTCCAGAGCGCGAGCGAGATGCACCAGTTGAGCTTGTCGTCGCCGAAGCCGGCGAGACCGTCCTCGCCCCAGCGATACGCGCGGCTGCGCGCATGATCGTGCGGAAAGTATTCCCACGCGGTGCCGAATTCGCTGTAATCCTCGCGTACCGTGCCCCATTGCCGTTCGCTCAGATACGGTCCCCAGCGCTGCCAGCGCGGGCAATCCTTCGAATGGAGCCTCGAGCCTTCGACGGTGTCGAGCTGATTGACGGGGCGCGATTTCGGCATGGGCGTCTCCTCGTTGACGGCGTGCAAAACAGCGGGCAAGACTCGTAATTTAGCGCGTTTTGCTTGCGGGACGTGCGCGGTGCGTCTACGGCGTGCCGAGCAGCTTTTCGAGGCGCAGAAGCTCTGCGAGCGACCACGCCTGGAACGGCGTGCCGCCGGGCGTATGCGGCGCGTCGCCATCGGCGACTTCGCTGATGTGATCGAGACCGTAACGATCGAGATGTGCATAAAGCGGCGTCAGAAAGCGCTCGCGCGCGCCCGCCGCGCCGTGCACGCGCACCCATGCCTCGACGAACGGGCCGATCAGCCACGGCCACGCGGTGCCCTGGTGATACGCGCCGTCGCGCGCCTGCACGCCGCCCGCATAATGCGGCTGGTAAGCCGGATCGGACGGCGCGAGCGTGCGCAGCCCGAGCGGCGTGAGCAGTTGCGCCTCGGCCTGCGCGACCACGGCGCGCGCGATATCGCCGTCGACGAGCGCGAAAGGCAGCCCGCCGACCGCGAAGATCTGATTCGGGCGCACCGAGCGATCCACCTTGCCGGGTTCGTGATCGACATCGACGACGTCGAAGAGCGTGTGCGTGTCCGGGTCGATGAAGCGCGCGGCGAACGAAACCCGCGCCTGGTCGCGCAGCACCTGCCAGTTCGGATTCCACGCGCTCGCGATCGACAGCGCGTTGATCCACAGCGCCTGCACCTCGACCGGCTTGCCGATGCGCGGCGTCACGACCCAGTCGCCCGCCTTCGCGTCCATCCACGTGAGCTGCACGCCGGGAACGCCCGCGCGCAGCAGGCCGTCGCCATGGGCGGCGATACCGAAGCGCGTGCCGCGCGAATAGCCGTCGAGGATCGCATCGACGGCGCGTTGCAGGCGGCTCGTCGTGGCGGCGTGGGCGTGACCCGTCGCCAGATAGTCCTGCACGGCGACGACGAACCACAGCGATGCATCGACGGAGTTGTACTCCGGCAGACCGCCGCTATCCGGAAAGCGGTTCGGCACCATGCCTTCGGAGATCGTATCGGCCCATTCGAGCAGGATCGATTCCGCTTCCGGATATCGGCCCGATGCGAGCAGCAGGCCACGCATCGAGATGAAGGTATCGCGGCCCCAGTCGGTGAACCACGGAAAGCCCGCGATGATCGTGCGCCCGACATTGCGATTCACCACATACGCATCCGCCGAGCGCGCGAGCCGCGAGCCGAACGCCGCGCGGCGCTCCGTCTCACGCGATGCGAGGCGCGTAGCATGCGCGAGCGCGCTGTCTTCGAACGGCTTGTCGTGGCCCGCATGCGCGTGAAGGATCATCACGGCGTCGCCGCGCGTCAGGTCGAAGGTGAACACGCCGGGCGTCGCGAGGTCCTCGGTGAAATCGAGTCCGCGTTCGCGTTCGCGCGCGTAGCAGAAGTTGCGATACCAGTCGGGCGCGTGATCGTAGGCGCCGTTGGACGTGACGCAGATCGTCGGCAGATCGCCGTAGGGCTGCCATTGCACGCGTTCGCCTTCGAGCGTGGCATCGAATGAAAACGCCGGATTCTCGTGATGCAGCGCGTGGTAGTCGCGGCCCGACAGCAGCGGGCGAACATCGAGCTTCGCCGCTTTCGATGCGCCTTCGAGACGCCAGCGCAGCACCGTTTCGCGCATCTCCTTTGCGACGAACACTTCCGCGACGACGATCGCATCGTCCGCGATCCGGTAGCGCCATGTCGGCCATGGCTCGGTATCGAAGGAAAGCAGCGTCGCGGAGGTGTCCGGATAGAGCACGTCGGGTGCGTAGCGCTGCATCGTCAGCGGGAAGCGCTCGTCGTTCGCTTCGAGCCATGCTTCGATGCCGTTGATGAGCACGACGCGGCCCGCTGGCGGTTGGGTCGCGGAGAGCAGCAGCGCCTGATAGCGACGCGTGCGCATCGTGCCGACAGTGCCGGAGGCGAATCCGCCGCTGGAGTCGGCTTCGAGCCATTCGTCTTCGAGACGCGCGGCGTCGATCGGCGATTGTTCGTTGCTTTCGATGCGTTCGATGCGCGTCATGGCATTTTTGCTTTCGTTGCTTTTGGTTTTTAGCTTTGGCTTGTCGCGTTGGCTTGTCGCCGGATCCCTTGTTCGTGTCGGTCTATTGGCACTGCCCCTGTGCGGGGCGGCAGTTACTTTCTTTGCTGCTGCAAAGAAAGTAACCAAAGAAAGCAGCTCCCGATACGCCCGCGGTCACACGCAATTTGGGTAGTCCTCTCATCGTTCGTGGGCTGCCTAACGAGTGCCCTCATAGGCCACATCGGGCGTGGCTCGCGCACGGTCTGACTAACCGGAAGTTCTAGCGCGATGGCCCAGCAATCATACATCCGGCACAGCGCTACGCGCTGCCGCCGGGTCTGCAAGGGAAACCAGCGGTTGCAATTGCGGTGAGATGGAAGCGTTAGTAAGGAGGCACACGCATCCCCAATTAACCGTTCGGCCGCGAAGCGGGCCGGAGCAGTCTTGTGCTGTACCAGTTGGTTGTGTGGTGCGATGGGGCGGACCGTGCGCGATCCAAGCCGTGCTCTGCTTGTGAGGGCACTCGCTATTGCCGGACCATTAGGCCAATCGCCTGTGCCGCGGCCGGTGTGAGGTACTTTGGATGGAAATAGCTGCTTTCTTTGGTTACTTTCTTTGCAGCAGCAAAGAAAGTGACTGCCGCCCCGCACAGGGGCAACGCCAATAGACCACTAAAAAATCGGGATCCGGCGAAACCAAAGCAACACGATCACGGGATCCAGCAACAACCAAACCCCAACCCCCTCACCCCACCCACACCGTCACGGCGTGAATCAAAATTCCCACCGCCCCGCCCACCAGCGTCCCATTCACCCGAATAAACTGCAAATCCCGCCCGATATTCAGTTCGACATCCCTCACGAGCGTCGCATCGTCCCACTGCTTGACCGTCGCGGCAATATGCTTCGCGATGCCATCGCGCAACTCCGGCGCGAGCGCCTTCAACGCATCGCGCATATGCTCGTTGATCGAATCGCGCAACGCCGGATCGCTGCCGAGCGCCTCGGCGAAACCACCCGCCATCGCCACGACCTTCGCATGCAGCGCCGAATCCGGACGCCTGATGTCCGCATCGAGCCACGCGATGAACTCGTCCCACAGCCCGTTCACATAACCTCGCAACTCGGGCCGCTCGAGCCATTCGCGCTTGTGCTCGTCGATGCGCGCCTTGAAGGTCGCATCCGTCTTGAGCCGCTCGACGAAGCGCTCCACCGCCGCGTCGAATGCCTTGCGGCGCTCGTGCTCCGGATCGCTGCTCACGTCGTGCAGCCACTGATTCGCGCCGCGCACCAGTCCCGCCGCGAACTTGTTGCCGAGGTCCTCCGCGTTCAGTCCGACGAAACCCAACATGCCGACGAGCTTCGGATACTCTTCGCCCGCCACCGCAACGATGCGCGTCGCGAGCATCTCCTGCACTTCGGGTTTGTCGAGCCACGCAGCCAGTTGTTTCAGGCCTTCGTCGAGCAGCAATTGATGACGCCGGTCCGATGTCAGCGTCGACAGCACGCTGCCCGCCGCGCTCGCGAGATCGAACGAATCGGCGCGGCGGCGCAGCGTGTCGTAGAGCATGGTCTTCACGCGCTCGTCGTCGACGAAGGACAGCAACTGTCCAACCGCCGTCACCGCCTTCCTGCCGAGCAACGCCGAGTTCTTCGGCTCCGCGAGCCACATCGACAGACGGCTCGCCGGATCGAACGCATTCACGCGCGCGACGAGCGCATCCGTGCCGAGAAAACGGTCGCGCACGAACACGGCCAGGTTGTCCGCGACGCGCGCCTTGTTCGCGGGCAAGATCGCCGTGTGCGGAATCGGCACGCCGAGCGGATGGCGAAACAGCGCGACGACCGCGAACCAGTCCGCGAGCGCGCCGACCATCGCGGCTTCCGCAAACGACGATACCCACGCCCACACGCCTGCATCATGCTGGCTTTTGGCGAGCGCGAACAGGCCGCCCGCCGCGACGAGCAGCGCAGCGGCGAACCATTTCATTCTTTTCAGCGCGACGGCTTTGTCCTGCGTTTCCATCTATGTCGGTGTCATGGTTTTGGAGAGGACGAAAGCTTACCAGCACGGCGTTGCAGTTCTAAGAGCGTCTCCATCGCGCGTTCGGCATCGTCGACCGGAACGAAGATGTGATCGTGATACGCCGCCGCGATCACATTGCAACTGATGTTCGCGTCGCCGAGCGCACGCGCGAACGCCGCCGTCAAACCGACCGCGTTCAGATCCGAATGCACGGTCAGGGTGATCCACGCCGCGCGAAACAGCGGCGCGATGCCCGCCGCCTGCGCCACGCTTTCCTCCATCACGACGGTCAATCCCTCGCGTTCCCGGAACGTCGCGACGATGCCCGCGCCACTCAGCGCCGCATCGTGCGGCAGCGTCGCGAACACGTAGACGCCCGGCTGCAACTCGGGCTGCATCGACGCGATCAGCGTATCGAGATCACGCAGCATTCTCGGCCTCGCGCGTGCGTTCGAGCACCGGCCGCAGCGCCGCGCCGGTATGACTGCGCGGATGCGTCGCGAGCGTCTCCGGGTCCGTTTGCGCGACGATCGTGCCGCCGTTCACGCCGCCCTCCGGTCCGAGATCGAGCACCCAGTCGGCTTCGGCGATCACATCGAGATCATGCTCGATGACGATCACGCTATGCCCGCCGTCCACCAGCCGATGCAGCACGCGAATCAGCTTCGCCACGTCCGCCATGTGCAGGCCGACGGTCGGCTCGTCCAGCACGTAGAGCGTGTGCGGCGGCTTCTGGCCGCGCCGCGTGATGTCGTCGCGCACTTTGGACAGCTCGGTGACGAGCTTGATGCGCTGCGCCTCGCCGCCCGACAGCGTCGGCGACGGCTGGCCGAGCGTCAGGTAACCGAGGCCGACATCGCGCAGCAATTGCAACGGATGCGCGATGCTCTGCATCGACGAGAAGAACTCGACCGCCTCGTCGATCTCCATCGTCAGCACTTCGCCGATGTTCTTGCCGCGCCACGTCACCGCGAGCGTTTCCGGATTGAAGCGCTGGCCGTGACACACGTCGCACGGCACCTTCACGTCGGGCAGGAAGCTCATCGCGATGGTGCGCACGCCCTGGCCCTCGCACGCCGGGCAACGCCCCTCGCCGGTGTTGAACGAGAACCGCGACGGCGTGTAGCCGCGCGCGCGGGCTTCGAGCGTATCGGCGAACAGCTTGCGGATGGTGTCCCACATGCCGATGTACGTCGCCGGACACGAGCGCGGCGTCTTGCCGATCGGGGTCTGGTCGACTTCGAGCACGCGGTCGATCGCTTCGAACCCGGTGACGCCCGCGCAACCCTGCCATGCGTGCGCGACGTCGAACTTCGGACGCGGCGTTTCGCGCGCGAGCACGCTGGCGCGGGACTTCGTCGCGGGAGCGCCGGCCTGCGCCGCCTTGCGCGCGCGCCGCACCGCCGGCGACGACAGCACCGAGCGGCCGACGGCATCGAGCAGGTTGGTCATCAACACGTCGCGCGCGAGCGTCGACTTGCCCGAGCCCGACACGCCCGTGATCGCGACGAGACGGTTCAGCGGCATGCTGGCCGTCACGTTGCGCAGGTTGTGCAGCGTCGCGCCTTCGACGGTCAGCCATTGCTCGGGCACGGCGGCCCGCTTCGCGGTGGCCGCGCGCACTTCGCGGCGCGGCTGCAACGGATGCACGATCGGGTTCGCGAGGAATTGCCCCGTCAGCGACGCCTTGTGCGCCGCGAGGTCCGTCACGGTGCCCTGCGCGACCACCGTGCCGCCGCGCTTGCCCGCGCCCGGCCCGATATCGATGATGTGATCCGCGCGGCGAATCGTGTCTTCGTCATGTTCGACGACGACGAGCGTATTGCCCTTGTCGTTCAGCTTCTTCAGCGCGCTCAACAAAATGAGGTTGTCGCGCGGATGCAGACCGATGGTCGGTTCATCGAGCACATAGCACACGCCTTGCAGGTTGCTGCCGAGTTGCGCGGCGAGCCGGATGCGTTGCGCTTCGCCGCCGGAAAGCGTCGGTGCGGCGCGATCGAGGCTCAGATAGCCGAGCCCGACTTCTTCGAGGAACTGCAGGCGCCCTTCGATCTCGCTGACCACGTCGCGCGCGATATCCGCATCGCGGCCCGTGAGCCTGAGCGACCCGATCCACTCGCGCGTGTCGCTGACGGTCCAGCGTCCGACTTCCGTGATCGGATAGTCGCCGAACGTGACGGCGCGCGCGACATCGTTCAGACGCGTGCCTTCGCAATCCGGGCACGGCTGATCGACGATATCGTCCGGCTCCTGATCCACCGAGCCGATGCTCTGCTCGCGGCCGCGATCGTCCTGTGCAAAGAGCGTGTCATCGAACGCGGCGCGCTGTTCGCGCGTGAGCTTCACGCCGGTTCCGACGCATGTGTTGCACCAGCCGTGCTTGCTGTTGTACGAGAACATGCGCGGATCGAGCTCGGGATAGCTCGTGCCGCACACCGGGCACGCGCGCTTGGTCGAAAACACGCGCGTTTCCTCCTTGCCGCGGCGCGCGCCGTTTTGCCACGCGCCGTGAAGATCGTCGAGCGGCGCGCACAGATGCATCACGCCCTTGCCGATTTCGAGCGTCTCGTCGAGCAGGCGGCGCAGTTCCGCTTCGTTGTCGGCGGAAACGATCAGATCGGCGACCGGCAATTCGATCGTATGTTCGCGGAAGCGATCGAGCTTCGGCCACGGACTCACCGGCAGGAATTCGCCATCGACGCGCAGATGCGTATTGCCGCGCGCCTTCGCCCATTTCGCGAGATCGGTGTACACGCCCTTGCGATTGACGACGAGCGGCGCGAGCAATCCGACATGCTGCCCCTTGAAATCCCGCATGATTTGCGCGGCGATCGATTCGGAGCTTTGCGCCTGGACCGGCGTGCCATCGTGGATGCAATGCTGGATGCCGAGCTTCACATACAGCAGACGCAGGAAGTGCCACACTTCCGAGGTCGTCGCGACCGTCGACTTGCGTCCGCCGCGCGACAGGCGCTGCTCGATCGCGACGGTCGGCGGAATGCCGTACACGGCATCGACCTCGGGACGGCCCGCGGGCTGCACGATCGAGCGCGCATAAGCGTTCAGCGATTCGAGGTAACGGCGCTGGCCTTCGTGAAAGAGGATATCGAACGCGAGCGTCGACTTGCCCGAGCCGGACACGCCCGTCACGACGTTGAACTTGTTGTGCGGAATATCGACATCGAGCGACTTCAGGTTGTGCTCGCGCGCATTGACGATGCGCACCACGTCCTCGCCCTGCAGCGCGCGGCGCGCGCTCGCGACTTCCGCCGCGAGTTGCAGGGGCACGCCCGCGCGCTTCTCCGCCGCGCCCGGCGCCATCGCTTCCTCGTATTCGACGAGCGCGCGGCCCGTATGCGACTGCTCGCACGCGGCCACGTCGTCCGGCGTGCCGACGCAGACGACTTCGCCGCCGCCGTCGCCGCCTTCGGGACCGAGATCGACGATCCAGTCGGCCGCGCGAATCACGTCGAGATTGTGTTCGATGACGATCAGCGAATGCCCGCGCTCGAGCAGCCGCCGCAGCGCCTGCATCAGCTTGGCGATATCGTCGAAGTGCAGGCCGGTGGTCGGCTCGTCGAACATGAAGAGACGGCTTTCGCTCTTGCTGGCCTGCGACGTTTCCGCGAGAAAGCCCGCGAGCTTGAGACGCTGCGCCTCGCCGCCCGAGAGCGTCGGCACCGGCTGGCCGAGCTTCACGTATTCGAGCCCGACATCGACGATCGGCTGCAGCACGCGCAGCACTTCCTTGTCGTCGGCGAACAGCGCGACCGCTTCGCTCACCGTCAATTCGAGCACGTCGGCGACGCTCAATTGACGCCCGCCGCGCTCGATCTTCACTTCGAGCACTTCCGCGCGATAGCGGCGTCCGTCGCAATCGGGGCAACGCAGATAGACGTCGCTCAGGAACTGCATCTCGACATGCTCGAAGCCCGAGCCGCCGCACGTCGGGCAACGTCCGTCGCCCGAATTGAAGCTGAACATGCTCGCGCCGTAGCCGCGCTGCAGTGCGAGCGGCGCCTTCGCATAGAGCTTGCGGATTTCATCGAACGCGCCGACATAGCTCGCGGGATTCGAGCGCGCCGTGCGGCCGATCGGCGACTGATCGACGAACACGACATCGCTCAGATGCTCCGCGCCCTTCAGATCGCGGAACGCGCCGGGCGCTTCCGTCGCCTTGCCGAAATGACGCATCAGCGCGGGCGCGAGCACGTCCTGAATCAGCGTCGATTTGCCCGAGCCGGAGACGCCCGTCACGCACACCAGCCGTTGCAACGGAATATCGACCGTCACGTCCCGCAGGTTGTGATCGCTCGCGCCTTCGAGCGTGAGGCGCGGCGTGTTCGCATCGACGACGCGCCGGTTCCAGTTCGACGCATGCGCGACATGCTTGCGGCCGCCGAGATAGGCGCCGGTCAGCGTGTCGGTGGTCTGGATGTCGTCGGGCGCGCCGTCGTAGACGATCTGCCCGCCGCGCTCGCCCGGTCCAGGTCCCATGTCGATGAGACGATCGGCCGCGAGCATCACCGAAGGATCGTGCTCGACGACGACGAGCGTATTGCCCGCGTCGCGCAGACGGTGCATCGCCTCGACGATGCGGTTCAGGTCGCGCGGATGCAGGCCGATGCTCGGTTCATCGAGCACGAACAGCGTGTTCACGAGCGACGTGCCGAGCGCGGTCGTCAGATTGATGCGCTGCACTTCGCCGCCGGACAGCGTGCGCGATTGCCGATCCAGCGTCAGATAACCGAGGCCGACGTCGCACAGATATTTCAGGCGCGTGCGCACTTCCGCGTGCAGCAGCTTGAGCGCTTCGTCGAGCAAGGTGGACGGCAGCGTCAGCGAATCGAAGAAGCGGCGAATGCGCTCGATCGGCATCAGCATCAGATCGTGCACCGTGAGGCCCGGCAGCGCTTCGAGCTGCGCGCGCGTCCAGTCGACGCCTGCCGGCATGAATCGATCTCGCGGCGACAGCACCGCATCGGCCTGCTCTTTCGTGCCGAGACGCCACAGCAGCGATTCGGTTTTCAGCCGCGCGCCGGCGCAGACCGGGCAAGTCGTATAGCTGCGATATTTCGACAGCAGCACGCGAATGTGCATCTTGTACGCCTTCGACTCCAGATAATCGAAGAAGCGCTGCACGCCGTACCACTGGTTTTGCCACTTGCCGGTCCAATCGGGCGAGCCCTTGATGACCCAGTCGCGTTCCTGCTGCGTGAGATCCTTCCACGGCACGCCGAGGCGGATGCCCGCCTTCGCGCCGTAGCGCACGAGATCGTCCTGGTTTTCTTTCCACGCGGGTGTCTGCAGCGTCTTGATCGCGCCTTCGCGCAGCGTCTTTTTCTCGTCGGGAATGACGAGGCCGTAATCGACGCCGATCACGCGCCCGAAGCCGCGGCACGTTTCGCACGCGCCATAGGCGGAGTTGAAGGAAAAGAGCGCCGGCTGCGGGTCCGCATAGCGCAGGTCGCTTTCCGGGCTGTGCAGGCCGGTGGAGAAGCGCCAGATTTCCGCTTCGGCCTCGTCCTTGAGCACATAGACGTCCACGCGACCGGTGCCGCGCAGCAACGCGCTTTCGATGGCCTCCAGCGCGCGCGAGCGTTCGGTGTTCTGCAAACGGAATCGGTCCGCGACGACATCGAGCATCTGCCGCGCGCCGGATGCCGTCTGCACGCGGCGCTTCGCCTGCACGCGCGTGTAGCCGCTCGCGGACAGCCATTGCTCGACTTCCTCGTCGCTCGCGGTATCGGGCAACTCCACGGGAAACGTGATCGCGAGGCGCGGATCGTCCGCGCGCGTGCGTTCGAGCAACTCGGCGTAGATCGTCTCGGGCGTGTCATGGCGCACGCGGTGCGAGGTTTTCTTGTCGAAAAGCTCAGCGGCGCGCGCGTAGAACAGTTTCAGGTGATCGTTCAGCTCGGTCATCGTGCCGACGGTCGAGCGCGAGCTGCGCACCGGATTCGTCTGGTCGATGGCGATGGCGGGCGGCACGCCGTCCACCCGGTCGACTTGCGGGCGGTCCATCCGGTCGAGGAACTGGCGCGCGTACGCGCTGAAGGTTTCGACATAGCGCCGCTGGCCTTCCGCGTACAGCGTGTCGAACACGAGGCTCGACTTGCCGGATCCGGACGGGCCGGTCACGACCGTCATCTGGCCCGTGTGCAGGTCGAGGTCGAGGTTCTTCAGGTTGTGCTGACGTGCGCCGCGAATGCGGATTGCGTTGTTCGATGCCAATTTTTCAACCGGTTCAAAAGGTTAGGCGGCTTGCTCGAAGCCCTGGGCGAGAGCGCGCGAGTGTTCGGAAGTGCGCGCAAGCCATAGCGGACAATACTGTACACGCATACAGTGTTTGTCGCCAAACGTGTCAGGACTGTCCGTGATCCTGCGCAAGCCGCTCGCCAGCCCGCCGATCAATTCAGATGTGCGATGACTGCGTCCGCGACGGCATCGGGCGCTTCGCGCAGTGGAAAATGCCCGGCGCCGTCGACCACGACACGCCGGTATCCCGCCGTGAAATAGTGCGCCTGCCCTTCCGAACTCGCCGGCTCGTCGCAGAAATCCGCGCCGCCCTGGATCATCAGCGCCGGCACGCCGATGCGATCGATCGTCGAAAGCCGCGCATGCAGTTCGGCGAGCGCCGGGTCGGAAGGCTGGTCGCCGCGCCAGCGCCGGCGATACGCGTTCAGCGTGACCGGCACCCAGTCGGGATTCTCGAATGCGCGCGCCGTCGCCGCGAATTCGGCCTCGTCGAACCAGCCGGGCGGCGACCACGTGTCCCACTGAATGCGCGCGAAGCCTTTGGGATCGGCTGCGAGCGCATCCGGGCCGCCGTCGAGCGACATGAACCATTGGTACCAGAAACGCCGCGCCTGCGAAAAATCGGGCAACGAGAAGACGCCGCGCGGCTGATACGCGAGCGCGAGCGCGGCCATGCGGCGCACGCGCTCCGGAAACAGCGCGGAAAGGGTGTAGGCGGCGCGTGCGCCCCAGTCGTGGCCGACGACATCGAATTGGCCGATGCCGAGCGCGTCGGCGAGCTCGATGGCATCGTGCGCGAGCGCGACGCCCGAGCCGTCGCGCACGGTGTCGTCGCGCAGGAATCGCGTGCCGCCCGCGCCGCGCAACTCGGGCACGACGGTACGATAGCCGGCATGGTTCAGCCGCTGCGCCACCGCGTTCCACGCGCGCGCCGCATCAGGCCAGCCGTGAATCAGCATCACGATGGGACCGTCGGCGGGACCGGAATCGGCGTAGGCGATATCGAGCGTCGGCGTGCGGGCGTGGCGTCCGAAGTCCAGCATGGCGAGACTCCTTCGAGAGGAAGGGTCATTCTAGCGAGCAAGGCCAAACCGCGCCCGGCGCGACGCGCGCGACCTCACGCCCCGATCAGCACCCCGCGCCTGACCGGCGTTTCGCCCGTCACGCGCCCCATCGGCGCGCCCGCGGACACGAAGCGGATCGCGCGGCGCATGTAGAACACGCCGTCGTTGCTCGTCGTGACGGTCGTCACCGCGTCGGTGAGCGGATCGACGATATCGAACACAGGATCGCCCGCCTTCAGCCGCGCGCCCACTTTCGCGCGATACACGACGATCCCGCTCACCGGCGCCGCCAGTTGCTGGCTGCCCGCGAGCGGCGTCGCGGATTGCGCGAGCGGCGGCGCGTCTTTCGCCTCGCCCTCGATCACGCCGCGCGCGACCAGATAATCGACGATGGCATCGGCATCATGCGATGCGGTGTCGTAATCGACATCACGCTGCCCGCGATGCTCGATCGTCGCCGCGACGTTCGGCGGGCCGAGCGGCGTTTCGTCGCCGAGACGCTCGCGGATCTCGTTCCACAGCAGCGCATGAACCTCGTCGAAGGACTGGCCGCCGGAATCCGTCGCGAGCAGCACGCCGTTCGCGCGGAGATAGCGTGCGAGCGGCTCGATCGCGGGCCAGCTCGCGGGGCTCGTGTAGAGGTGCATCGTCGCTTCGAGCGAGCAATGCAGATCGAGCACGATGTCGGCCCGCGACGCCAGCGTGAGCAGCGCGAGCCGCAACGATTCGAACTCGTTTTTCGCGGTCATTTCGCCGAGCATGCCGACGAGCGCGCCGCGCAGAAGGCGCGCGTTGTGCGCGGCATCGTGCGACGAGAAGCGCGCGCCCACGCGTTCGATCAGCGCGGCGGCGGGCGGCATCGGAAAGCTGCGATTGAAGTTGTGGCCGCTGTTCGCCTCGAAGCGCCCGAGAAATTGCCCGAGCACATGCTGCGACAGTCCGATGGGATTCGCCACCGGCACCAGCACGACTTCGCCGCGCACGCGGCCCGCGGCTTCGAGCGCGGCGAGACGCTGCTTCAAGGTCCACGCGGTGAGCATCGCGGGCGTTTCATCGGCGTGCAGCGAAGCCTGCAGATAGACGCTTTCGCCCTTTGCGGCGTCGCCGAAATGAAAGCTGACGAGCTCGCGCGACGTGCCGAGCGTGGTGGAGACGAGCGGATGGCGTTGCGTGTGCATGTTCAGTCGCCGTAGACGTCGAAATCGAAATACTTGCGCGCGATCTTCTGATACGTGCCGTCGGCGCGCATGTCGCCGACGGCTTTGTCGACTTTCGCCTTCAACGCCGCGTCGTCCTGACGCAAACCCATGCCGACGCCGTGATCGCCCATCGATAGCGGCTCGCCCACGAACGCGAAGCCCGCGCCGCGCGGCGTCTTGAGAAAGCCGTGCTCGGCTTCGACCGAGCCGAGCAGCGCGGCGTCGATGCGCCCCGCGGTCAGGTCGCTCAGCACGCCGTCCATGCTCTGATACGCGACCACTTCGACGCCGCCCGGCTGCCAGTTCTTCATCGCGTAGGTTTCGAACTGACTGCCGCTCTGCACGCCGATGCGCTTGCCGCGCAAGCCCTGCGCGCTCGCCGTGAGCGGCGCGCCCTGCTTCGCGATCAGGCGCGAGCGGAACTGGAACAGCTTGGTGGAGAAGGCGATCTGCTTCATGCGTTTGTCGGTGATCGCCATCGACGACATGATCCCGTCGATCTTGCGTGCCTGCAGCGCGGGAATCATCCCCGAGAATTCGAGCTCGACCCACTGGCAGCGCATCGCGATGCGGCGGCAGATTTCATCGCCGAGATCGACGTCGAAGCCCGCGACATGGCCGTCGGGCGTCTTCACGTCCATCGGCGGATAGCCGGGGTCGATGCCGAGGCGCAAGGTGTCGGCATCGTTCGCGTGAACCGGCGTGGCGGCCACGAGCGCGGCGGCCAGGAACAAGGCACTGAGTCTGAACATGAACGGGGTGTCTCCTGAATGTCGGCACCGATGGTACGACCGCAAAACGCTCGCAAAAAGAGGCGTTTTGCTTATCATGTTCACTTTTGGTGATCACCCGACGGAGCCGGCGAGCGTGGATCTGACCTTGACGCAGTTGCGCATGTTCGTCGCCGTCGCCGATGCGGGCAGCGTGCGCGCCGCCGCGCGAAGGCTCGATGTCGCCCAAAGCGGCATCACGCAGCAGTTGCAGAAGCTCGAAGCGCTGGCGGGCGGGCCGCTCTTCGAACGCGACGTGCGCGGCGCGCGACTCACGCCCATCGGCGAGCGCCTGCGCGTGCGCGCCGAGCTGATTCTCGGGGAATGCCGCAAGACGGAAGACGAGATGCGTCAGTTGCGCGGCGAACTGACCGGCCGCGTCGCGCTCGGACTTGCCGCCGAAGCGACGATGCGGCTTTTTCCCGCACTGCTCGCGAGCTACCGGGAACGCTGTCCGCGCATCGATGTGCATCTGACGAGCGCGACCTCGCGCATGCTGACGTCATGGGTGCGCGACGGCAGCCTCGATTTCGCGCTCGCGCTGATCGCGCCCGACGCGGACATCCACGATATGGAGACCACGCCGCTCTTCGAATCCGATGTCGCGGTGATTGCACGGCGCGGTCATCCGCTCGGACGTGCGCGCAGGCTCGACGACTTGCGCAACGCCGAATGGGTCAGCACGCGGCAGCGCGGAGGCGGTGCGCCGGGCAACAAATTGTCCACGCTGTTCGAACACGCGAAGCTCGCGCCGCCGCGCATCGCCGCGACGACCGAAGCAGTCTTCGACACGCTGCATTGCATCGCGTCGAGCGATTACCTCGGCCTCGAACCCGCCAGCCTCGCCGGGCATCCGTTCTTCCGCGAGCACGTCGACATCGTGCCAATCGCCGAGCGCGCCGCCAAAACGCCGGTGTGTCTGCTGCGCCGCGCGGGCGTGCCGCTCACGTCCGCGGCGCAGGAACTCGCGACGATGGCCGTCTCGTTCGCGCGGATGCTGCCGCCTCAGCGCGACGGGTGACGAGCGTGCGAGCCCTTGGACTTGGCGGCCGCGTTCCTGCGCCGCGTCGCCCAGCCCTTCTTCGCGGCGGCTGAGCGATCCGCCGCCGAGCGCCGGCTCGCGGCCGCATGCGTTTGCCGCGAAAGCGACGTGTGCGAAGCAGCCTTGGTGCTTTCGCGCTTCAGCACGCGCGTGGAGGTCGCCGAGCGCTTCGCCTTCGACTCCGTGCCCGGGCTCTTCTTCGTGCGATGCGCCGCCTTCGTGTCCTGGGCGGCCTTCTTGCGCGTCGCCTCGGATGCGGTGCCCTTCTTGGGCGGCTTCATCTTGACGCCCGAGCGCCGCGCTTCGGACAAGCCGATCGCGATGGCCTGCTTCGCCGACTTCGCACCGTGCTTGCCCTCGCGAATGTGATCGATCTGCTCCTTCACGAACGCCCCCGCCTGCGTGCTCGGGGATTTGCCTGCGCGCTTCGCCTTCGCTGCGCGCTCGAGGGTTCTCTTTTCGGGCATGTCGGACCTCCATATGACGTGGACTTGCAGCGACGAAGCGAGCAACGCCCATGCCCGCCTCTTCGGCATGCAAACGTTTGCTGCGCCGCCGGCAACCGGCATCGCCCGCATGCGCCCGACGCCGGCGCACGCGCCCGTCTTGCTATCCGGGTAATCGTGCGATCGCTGACAAGCCCGTCAACAAAGGGATTGCGGCGAATTTCCCGCGTTTGCGATTCATCGCTCGAATCGACTAAAGCTCGTCACAACGCTGCCGTTAACGCGCTTATCCATAGCACCCGGGTCGCTTCAAATTGAGGCCTGTTTTGCCTGCTGTTCTTGCGTTCTGGCCGGGGCGGCCGTGGATATGATCCAAACAGGTAAGCACTTCCCCTGGCACTGCAAACCCGACTCTCACTCATCAAGGAAGCAACATGCAAAAACTTATCAAGGCCTTCGTGCGCGACGAACGTGGCGTTAGCGCCATGGAATACGCCATCCTCGCCGGCATCGTCGTGGTCGCGCTGGTGGCCGTCGGCTCGGCGTTCAGCACCAATATGCAAGACGTCTTCACGAACCTGACCACCAAAGTCAAGAACGCGGCGGGCTAAGCAGTCGCCCCGGGTCCGGGCCTTCAAACGCCCGGACCTCGATCTGACCTGAACCGATTCGAGCCCATCGTGCCGACCCTGTCCGTTGTCATCCGTCTCCTCGTGCTCTGCGCGCTTCTGTGGCTCGCGGTCAGCGACGTGCGCACCCGACGCCTGCCGACGCGCATCGTCCTCACGATCGGCGCACTGTTTTTCATCGATGCGTGCATCGTCGGCATGCCGCTCGACGATGTCATCTCGCATCTGCTGCTCGCGGTTATCGTGTTCCTCGCGTGCGCGGTCCTGTTCGTCGCACGCATGCTCGGCGGCGGCGACGCCAAGCTCGCTTCGGTCATCTTTCTCTGGGTGGGATTCGGTCTTTCGCTCGCGACGCTGACGCTCGTCTCCGTGATCGGGACCGTGGTGTCGCTCATCAGTCTCGCCACTCGCGGCATGAACCCGTCGCAGCGCTTCATGCCGCTGCGCGCGCTCGCGATGTTCTCCGCGGCACGCGGCGTTCCCTACGGCGTGGCGCTCGCTTTCGGCGGCGGCCTCGTCATCGTGCTGCCTGCCCTGCTGCACCTCATCTCGACGCGATAGGACGGCCACCCCATGTCCAACATCATCAAATTCGCCGTGCTGCTGGTCGGCGCGCTTCTGATCGCGCTGATCGTGCGCGTCGTGCTGGCAAGCGCTTCGCGCGCGCCGAAGCCCGTCGTGACGAGCGAGAAAGTGCTCGTGAGCGCCGCGAACCTGCCGCAGGGATTGCTGCTGCGCGACGAGGATCTCGCCTGGAAGGAAATCCCGAAGTCGGAGATGCCGTCCAACGCGATCGTCGCGGGCGTCGCGAGTGCGCCCGACCTGAAGGGCGCGCTGCTGCGCCATCCTGTCGCGAGCGGCACCGTGCTCGTCTCCGACGATGTCTTTCTGCCGAGCGCACCGGGATTTCTCGCCGCGACGCTCAAGCCCGACATGCGCGCGGTCTCGGTCGCCGTCGATGACGTGTCCGGCAACGCCGGGCTGATCCAGCCGGGCGACTACGTCGACCTGCTTCTTACCCAGCAAATGGACCGCCGCACCGAGTCCCCCGATCTCGCGGTATCGAGCGAGACGGTCGTCGAGCATGTGCGGGTGCTCGCCGTCGGCTCGGAAATCAAGCGGCCGAAGAACGACGGCGATGGCGATGTGGCCGTGGCCCGCGCCCGCACCGTGACCCTCGAAGTCACGCCGCGCATGGGCGAAGTGGTCGCGGTCGCGGCGCGGCTCGGCAGCCTCTCGCTCGCGCTGCGCAGCTTCGCGACGGTCAGCCGCGACCCGGCGGCGCCCGCTGGCGCATCGTCAGCCGAACGCAAGCCCATCTGGGCCGGCGACATCTCCCGCGCCGTGCGCGATCTGCCGCGCGCGCGCCCGGCCCAGTCGGGCGCGCCGAGCGCCGCGCCGGCCATGCCGCGCACCGTGACCATCTATCGCGGCTCCGAGAAGTCGGATACGTCGAGCGTCGCCCAGGCAGGCGGTTCGGGCCAGGCCGTTCCGCCGCTGCCTTCCGTGCCCGCGGAGCGTTGACACCATGTCCTCGTTCGCAAGCGCGTCATCGCCAGGATTCACATTCATGAAAACGCAGTTCAGTTCGAGTCGCATCGCGAGCCGCACGGCCAGACGGTCGATCGCTCCGGCTCTGGCGGGCGCGGCGCTCATCGCGTGCGCCACCGCGCATGCCGCGCAGCCGGCAAAGATGCCGCCCTACGCCGGTGCGGCCTCGCCCGTGCGCACGGCGAACGTCACGCGGCCGGGCGTGACGGACGCGACGGCGCCCGCCGCCGCGCAAGGCGCGCTCATTCTCGACGCGGGCAAGGGCACGATGCTGCAACTGAACGAAAACGTCGCGTCGGTGTTCGTGGCCGATCCGGCCATCGCCGATGTGCACGTCCCCTCGGCCAAGGCGGTTTTCGTGCTCGGCAAGAAGACCGGCACGACCACGCTCTACGTGCTCGGCGCCAACAACCGGCCGCTCGTGCAGCGCACGATCGTCGTCTCGCGCGACATGATCACCTTGCGCGCCATGCTCGCGGCGCGCTTTCCGAACACGAACGTGCAGGTCGCGACGGGCCAGGGTTCGCTGATGCTGAGCGGCCAGGCGTCGAACCCGGCGGATGCCGACGCCATCGTCCAGGCGGTGACGCCCTTTCTCGCCGACAAGGAAGTGCTCGTCAATCGCATGACGATCGACCGGCCGCTGCAAGTGCAGTTGCGCGTGCGCATCACGGAAGTGGATCGCAACATCACGCAGCAGCTCGGCATCAACTGGCAGGCGATGGGCAACGCGGTCGGCAACTTCTACGGCGGCATCTTCAGCGGCCGCCCGATCTACAACCTGAACCAGCCGATCACGAACGCCAACGGCTCCGTGAGCTATCCGGTCAATCTGCCGACCAACAACGCCTATTCGATCCTCGGCGCCTTCAAGACGAACAACGTGGACATTCGCGCGCTCGTCGACGCACTGAATCAGGAAGGCCTGCTGACGGTGCTCGCCGAGCCGAATCTCGTCGCGCTGTCCGGCCAGACGGCGAGCTTTCTCGCGGGCGGCGAGTTCCCGATTCCCGTATCGCAGGTCAACGGCGCAATCACCGTCGAGTTCAAGCAGTTCGGCGTCAAGCTCGATTTCACGCCGACCGTGCTCAACGACCGGCGCATCAGCCTGAAGGTGCGGCCGGAAGTCAGCCAGATCGACACGACCGCGAGCGTGACGACCGGCGGCGTCACCGTGCCCGGGCTTTCCGTTCGCCGCGCGGACACGACCGTCGAGCTCGCGAGCGGCCAGAGCTTCGCGATCGGCGGCCTCCTGCAAAGCAACACCAGCGACGTCGTTTCGCAGGTGCCCGGCCTGGGCTCGATTCCGGTGCTCGGCAAGCTGTTTTCGTCGACGAACTACCAGAACAACAAGACGGAACTCGTGATCATGGTCACGCCGTATCTCGTCGAGCCGACCGATCCGTCGAGACTGCGCTCGCCGCTCGATTCGCTGATCTCGCCGTCGAGCGATGTCGAGTACAGCTTCCGGCGCCAGAACGGCGGCGCGCCGGCACAGGCCGGACAACCGCGCCTCGTCGGCGCGGCCGGCTACGTCTATTGAGGCCGTCATGACATACACCCGACTGCTTTCGCTTCTTCTCGCCGGCGTGTTCGCCGTGGCCGCCAGCGGCTGCTTCAAGCCGCCGCGCAACATGCCGAACGAAACGGTGATCGGCTACGACGGCGTCTCGGCCGTGCCGCCCGATTGCGACAGCCTCTCGCGCCCGTCGCTGCTGACCGATGCCGGCATCCGCCGCCCGAGCATGCAATGGGGCTGCGCGACGTACACCAATCTGGCCGCGCAGCTCGCGCACCCCGAGGACGCCGTGCATCCGCAGACGCTCGGCCCGGCGAACGCCGCGGTGGCGGCGAGCGCGGTGCGGCGCTACGAGACCGGCCGCGTGATTCCGCTCGACAAGTCGACCTCACGCGACAGCAAGTGATGTAACGCGATACAGCCCGAAGCCACAAGGCCAGCCATGAGCACAGAGTTCTCCTTTTCGAAGACCAAGTCCGGCACGCGCAACGCGGATTTCATCGCCTTCGTCTCCGATCGCAAGAGCGAGCAGATCGTGAAGAGCTTCGTGCTCGAACAGGCGATGCCGCACGCGCATATCGTCGTGGGCAACGTCGACGATGCCATAGCGTATCTCGCCAAAGTCGACCGCTCGCCGCTCTTCCTGCTGGTCGACCTGCAGGACTCGGTGATGCCGCTGTCCGATCTCGGCCGCCTCGCCGAAGTCTGCGAGCCGTCGGTGCAGGTGGTGGCGCTCGGCGAACGCAACGATGTCGGCCTGTTCCGCAGCCTGCTCAAGATCGGCGTGCGCGATTACCTCGTCAAGCCGATCACGGTCGAGCTGCTCAAGCGCACGGTCAATGTCGCCGAAGGCAAGGTCAGCCCGGTGATGCTCGCGCGCGCCGGCAAGACGATTGCGTTCGCCGGCTCGCGCGGCGGCGTCGGCGTGACGACGCTCGCCCTCAATGTCGCGCGCCATCTTTCGGAGGACACGCATCGGCGCGTCGCTTATGTCGATCTGAACCTGCACGGCGGCGCGGCCAACTCCATGCTCGGGCTGCAGAGCAACAACGGGCTCGTCGATGTGCTGCAGAACGTGCATCGACTCGATCCGCAATACGTGGAGCGCACGCTCGTCGCCAAGGGCAGCCGCCTCTTCATGCTGTCGGCGGAACACGATTACGGCGCGGCGCGTCCGTTCGGCCCGGGTGCGTTGCCGCGCGTGCTCGAACTGCTCTGCGACAGCTTCCACTACGTGATCCTGGACATCGGCACCGTGACGGACCCGCTCGCGCAGGAGGCCTTCGATCACGCCGCGCGCGTCTACATGGTCGCGGACCGCTCGGTGCATTCCACGCGCGAGACGATCCGCCTGCTGCGTCACATCGAGGATCGCGACAACAATCCGCCGACCTCGCTTCTGCTGAACAACCCGAACGCCGCGACGAGCGGCAAGGTGCAGACGAACGACTTCATGACGGCGGTCGGCCGCAACGTGCTGTATGAAATCCCGTTCGAGGCGAAGTCGCTCGCGACTGCCGAGAATCTCGGCGAAGCGCCGAAAGAGAAGGCGGTGAACGGCTTCAATCAGATGATCACGCGCATCGGCGGCGACCTGACCGGTCAGCAGATGAACGGCGAGCGCTCGTTCTTCCAGAAGCTTCGGCTCAGGAGAGGCTGATGTTCGGACAGAAGCAGGTTCCCCGCCCCACGCCCGATCCGGACGCGGCACCCGGCTCGGAAACCGCGCTGGTTGCCGAGGCGCCGCCGCCGGTCGCGCCGCCCGTCCGCGCGCACGCGCCGGAAGGCAGCGAAGTGCTCGTGCGCTCGGACCTCTTCAGGGTGATCCGCAACGGCGTGTTCGCCGCGATGAATCCATCGGCGGCCGTCGGCAAGACGCGCGACCAGATGAAGCCGGGCGTCGAACAGCTCGTGCTGGACGTGGCGGAGCGCGAGCGGCTGAACGTCACGATCGCGGAGCAGCAGCAGATCGTCGGCGAATTGCTGAACGACATGTTCGGGCTCGGCCCGATCGAACCGCTGCTCGCCGACGACACCATCACCGATGTCCTCGTCAACGGTCCCGACCAGGTCTGGGTCGAGCGGCACGGGCGGCTCGAACTGACTCACTGCAAGTTCCGCGACAACACGCACGTGATCAATGTCGCGCAACGCATCGCGGCGGGCGTCGGGCGGCGCGTCGACGAAAGCAGCCCGATGGTCGATGCGCGTCTCGCCGACGGCAGCCGCGTGAACGTCGTGCTGCCGCCGCTCGCGATTCACGGCGCATCGATCTCGATTCGTAAATTCTCGAAGCGCAACATCACGCTGCATCGCATGGCGCAACAGGGCAACCTGTCGGCCGCGATGGCCACCGTGCTCAAGCTCGCGAGCACATGCCGGCTGAACGTCATCGTGTCGGGGGGCACGGGCTCGGGAAAGACGACGCTGCTCAACGCGCTGTCGCACTTCATCGGGCACGGCGAGCGCACCGTGACGATCGAGGATGCGGCCGAGTTGCAGCTCGTACAGCCGCACGTCGTCAGTCTGGAAACACGCCCCGAAAATGCCGAAGGGCTCGGCGCGGTGACCCAGCGCGATCTCGTGCGCAACGCGCTGCGGATGCGCCCGGACCGCATCATCCTCGGCGAAACGCGCGGCCCGGAAGCCTTCGACGTTCTACAGGCGATGAACACGGGTCACGACGGCTCGATGACCACGATCCACGCGAACACGCCGCGCGACGGCATCACGCGTCTGGAGTCGATGGTGATGATGGCGAACGGCAACCTGCCGCTGCTGTCGATCCGCCGCCAGATCGCGAGCGCGGTGCACATGATCGTGCAGATCGAGCGGATGCGCGACGGCATGCGGCGCGTCACGCGCATCACCGAGCTCGTCGGCATGGAAGGCGAAGTCATCATCACGCAGGATCTTTTCACGTTCCGCTATGACGCGAGCGCGTACAGCGAGGAAGTGAAAGGCGTGTTCGAAACGGGCGCGGTGCGGCCGGCGTTCGCCGCGCGCGCCGCGTACTACGGTCTCGAAGACGCATTGCTGGAGGCGATGCGGCCATGAGTTCCATCGACCTGATCACCTTTTCCGCGTTCGCCGTCGTGCTGCTGCTCGGCATCATGCTGCTCGTGTTTCAGGACATGCGCAAACAGCGCCCCGAGGCGCGCATCCAGGCGCGGCTGCAGGCCGCCTTTCCGTCGGCGGGTCCGAGCGGACGCGACCCGCGGCACGATCACTCCGACCTCTTCACCTTCAGCCGCAACGACAACATCGTGAGCCGCTGGTTCGCGCCGAAGATCGCGCGGCTCAAGACGGTGGCCGGCGCGCGCGGGCTGCGCATCGTGATCGCGACGGCGGTGATCGGCGAAATCCTCGCGCTCGCGATGACGAAGCTGCTGCCTCTGCCTGCGTTCGCCACGCCGCTGCTCCTCTTCGGCCTGCCGGTGCTCGGCGCGATTCAGGCATACCGCTTTCTCGTCGAGCGTTTCAAGCGCCGCTTTCTGGACGGCTTTCCCGATCTCATCGACCTGATCGTGCGTGCGGTGCGCGCGGGCGTGCCGGTGACGCACGTGATGGGCGTCGCGTCGAGCGAATGCGCCGAGCCGCTCAAGAGCGAATTCCGCCTGATGGGCGACGGCCTCAAGGTCGGTCTCGATCTGGAAGAAGTGCTCGCGACGGCGGTCGCGCGCATCGGCATCGCCGATTTTTCCTTCTTCTGCGTCTGTCTGCTGCTGCAGCGCGAAACCGGCGGACAGCTCGGCGAAACGCTGGAGAATCTCGCGGGCATCGTGCGCAGGCGCCGCGAGATTCGCCAGAAAACGAAGGCGCTGACGGGCGAGGCCCGCATCACGACCAAGATTCTCGCAGCGGTGCCGTTCTTCATTCTGGGCAGCATGTTCCTGCTCAACCGCGCGTATCTGATGGTGCTGTTCCAGACGTCGGCGGGACAGAAAGTGCTGACGTGCGCGGCGATTTCGCTCGCGATGGGACTGGGCGTCGTTCACAAGATGTCGAAACTGGATACCGCGCGATGAGCCAGGCCAACCTCGAAACACTCATCAACCTGCTGATGCTGCTCGCGCTCGTCGTCGCGATCGTGCTGTGGTGGGCGACCAAGCACGGCGGCACGCGCGGGCGCATCGCCGAGCGCACGCGTCAGGCCGCGATCGTGCAGCGCAACGAAAGCACGCTCGCCGACGAAGACGACGGCGAAGGCTTCAAGGCTCGCCTCGCGCATCGCCTCGCGCGTCTGGGCGACCGGCTGCCGCTCTTCGACGCCAAATACCGCGCGAAGCTGCGCGCGCAGATGGTCCGCAGCGGCTATCGCAGCCATGCGGCGGTGTCCGTGCTGCTCGCGATCAAGTTCGTCGTCGGGCTCGTCTGCGCCGCGTTCACCGTGATGCTCGGCTCGCGCATTCCCGTGATCGGCGGCTATCCGGCCGTGCGCGGCGCGATGATGCTGCTGGTGTTCGTGGTCGGCATGATCCTGCCGGAATACGTGCTCGCCTTCTTCGCGTCGCGGCGGCGCAAGGCCATGGCGTCGTGCCTGCCCGATGCGCTGGATCTGCTCGTCATCTGCACGAACGCGGGCAACAGCCTCGGTGTTTCGATCCGGCGCGTCGCCGACGAGCTGAAGACCATCTGTCCGCCGCTCTCCGGCGAATTTTCGCTGACCGCCGACGAACTCTCGCTTTCCGGCGACAGCACGCGTGCACTGCAGGCGCTCGCCGACCGCATCGACCTGCCGTCGATCCGCGCGCTGATTTCCACGCTCACGCAGTCGATGCGTTACGGAACGCCGATCACGCAAGCCCTGCGCACGCTGTCGCACACCGAGCGGCTCGCGCACATCGTGTCGCTCGAAGAAAAGGCGGCCAAGCTCGCACCCAAGATGGCCGTGCCGATGATGCTCTTCATCCTGCCCGCGGTGATGCTGATCGCCGCAGGCCCGGCCGTCATTCAACTCATGAGCGTCTTTGCAAAGAAATGAAGACCACACCGACTCCACTTCCCGGCATGCGCCGCCTCGCACTCGCTGCCTGCTGTGCGACGCTCGTGATCGCGCTGTCCGCCTGCACGACGACGACCCGGCAGAGCGTCGACAGCCGCCCCGTCACGCGCAATTCCGCACCGAGCACGATGAGCGAGCTGCGGATCGCCGACACGGCGCTCGATTCGGGCAACGTCGAGCTCGCCACCTCGCTCTACGAAAAGGCGGTGCAGGCGGACCCGCACTCGGTCGCGGGACTGACGGGACTCGGCAACACGCTCTATACGGTCGGCGATTTCACGCGCGCGGGCGTCTACTACGATCGCGCCAGCAAGGTCGATGCGAAGGCGAGCGCGCCGCTCATCGGCCTCGCACGCGTCGCCATGCGTCAGCGCCGTTTCGACGACGCCATCGCGACCTACCGGCGTCTGCTCGCGCTCACGCCGGACGACCCGCTCGCCTCGGCCGGGCTCGGCGCCGCGCTCGACATGAGCGGCGATCACAAGGGCGCGCAGAGCGTGCTGCGCCAGGCGCTGCGGAAGAATGTCGGCGACCCGCTGCTCTCGGTGAACCTCGGCCTGTCGCTGACGCTCTCCGGCGATCCGCGCGAAGGCGCGAACGTGCTGCTCGACGTGACGCGCTTTCCCGCCGCGCCACCGCAGGCGCGCCAGGATCTCGCCCTCGCCTACGGGCTGCTCGGCAACCGCGAAGCGGCTGCGGAAATCCTGTCGCGCGATCTGCCGAAGGCATCGGTCGAGGACAACCTGCGCTACTACGACATTCAGCGCGAGCTGATGTCGCAACGCGCGTCGGCCGTTCCGTCCGCATCGCCGGTTTCGACCGCATCGTCCGCGCGGCCCGCGACGCCGGCCGCGATTCCGACGGCCCAGGTGCAGACGACGCGTCTCAAATGAAAGCCTCCGCGCGCCGCCGCCCACGATCGCCGGCCGTCGCGATGCGACTGCTGCGCGACGAGCGCGGCATCGCGTCCATCGAATTCGCGTTCGTCGTGTTCATCGCGGCGATCCTCATCATCGGCACGGTGGAGCTCGCGCTGGAGATGATCGTCGACGCGACGGTGCAGGCCGCGGCGCAGGAAGCGTCGCGCGTGGGCCTGACGACGACCGCGCCGAACACGGGCACGCGCGTGCAGAAGGCGCAGGCGATCGTCGAAGCGATCCTCGGCGGATGGAGAACGCTGGGCGCGACCATCACCGTCACCGAGCTGAACTACGGTAACTACGGCTACGCCAATGTAGCCAGTTCCACGTACACGCCGACGCAGGACATGGGCGGATACGGCGACGTGGTCGCCTACAACATCCAGGTCAGGATGCCCGGCATCACCGGCATTCCGGCGATGTTCGGGATTTCGGAACTGACCTTCCAGCGCAATTTCATCGTGCAGAACGAGAAATGAGAACGCTCTTCGAAACAGTGCGGTCGATCCGCGCGAAGCTGAACCGCATGTTGCGTTCGGATCGCGGCAGCGTGTCCGTCGAATTCGTCATCATCGTGCCGATGATGTTGATCGTGATGCTCGGCTTCGCCGAGGTCTACATGTACATGCGCGCCGTCAGCGCGGTGGACCGCACCGCGTTCACGCTCGCCAACACCATCGGTCAGATGACCTCGATCATCGCGGACAACAACGACACCACCGATGCGAACAGCTACGGCTCGCTATGGCAGGACGCGGCGCTGCTCGCCGCGCCGTATCAGTTGAAGGCGAACGGCATGGTGTATGTGACGTTCGTGTGCGATCCCGATTCCAGCAACAAATGCAAGGACATGGATACCTCGATGACGACGGCCACGCCGAAAGTCCAGTGGACGGCGTCGCCGCCTTCATGGACCAACAGCAAGAGCACGAACATGGCATCGCGGATTACGGGCACGAGCCCGTTGCCGGCTTCGTGGCCATTTCGCACGGGCGATTCCGCGATCATCGTGGAAGTGTTCCTGTCGTATAACCCGTTCACGATGACCTCGAATCTGATGTCGGGCCTGCCGGGCCAGCAGACCGTGTACCGCCGCGTGTACGTGCGGCCGCGCGCGATGCGGGCGTTCTACTGACGCTCGCCGGATCATGGACGCCCACATGGAAATCAAGCGCAAAGGGTTCTGGTCGACGCTCCGCTCGTGCAGCCGGACGTCGAAGAGCGACGAGGGCAGCATCGCGATGATGTTCGCGATGTGCGCGAGCGCGATGATCGGGTCCATGTGCGTGTCGCTCGACATGATCGACTACGTGATGACGCAGGGCCGCATGCAAATGGCGCTCGATGCCGCCACGCTGTCGGCGGGCGTCGATCTGCAACGCTATGGCAACACGCCGACCGGCACGTCCCTCGCCACATGGCAAAAGGACGCGCGCGCCTACTACGACGCGAACAGCCCCGCCGGCGTGCTGGGCTTCACCATGCCCGACGCGCAATTCAGCGCGACCGTATCGGGCGCACCGGCTACCGGGCAGACCATCGCGCTGTCGGCATCGGGTTCGTTGCCTTTGCTTGCGCCGAAGGTGTTCAGCAACACATCGGGCAGCGGTTCCGGCACGGGTTCCGGCGGCGGCGCGACGTCGCCGGATACGTCGTCGGTATCGGCGAACAACACCGCGCTGCGGTTGCCGCAGAGCACGCTGGAACTCGTCATGGTGCTCGACAACACCGGCTCGATGAAGGACGCCGCGAACGGCACGTCCGGCCCGAGCAAGATGAGCGGCCTCCAGACCGCGGCCAACGCGCTGATCGCCGATCTGCTGCCGAGCGGAAGCACCTCCACCAACAAGAACTTCATCGGACTGGTGCCGTTCGCGAGCACCGTCAATACGACGGGCGCGCTGCCGTCCACCGGCAGTTGGCTCAGTTCGACGCTGCCGACCTACAACACCAGCAACGTGACGACGGGCACGTGGAACGGCTGCGTGATCGAGCCGCGCACCGGCGGCAATCTGTCGCCCGAAGCCTACTCGCCGACGGACACCCGCAAGTTCCAGCGCTACTACTACAACGTGCCGACGACCAAGCTGAAGGTGATCACCTATAGCTCGTCGACCCGCTACAGCCAGTGCAACACATCGGGGAGCACGACGTCGACCATTTCCAACGTGCCGTTCACGATCGGCTCGTCGGGCTCGGCGAACAAGTGCAACAGCCCGAGCGGCGGCACGGGCACGGGCATCGGCACGCAGTTCGACGAGACCAACACGACCGGGCAGAACCTGACGCAGAATTCAGGCTGCCTCGCCACCTCGATGACCTTCCTCACGCAGAACGCCACCACGCTCACCACGGCCGTCAATAAGATGACGCCGTCCGGCTCGACGATCATTCCGGTCGGACTGCTCTGGGGCTGGCGCATGCTGGAGCCGTCGTGGTCGCAGAATGTCGCGGGCACGAAGAACGGCTGGACGTCGTCGGACCCGAGCCTGCCGAAGCCCACCGACGGCTCCGTGCAGAACCTGCAACGCGTGATGATCGTGCTCACCGACGGGCTGAACCAGATCGGCGCGGCAGGGTCGATTCCCAACACGCTGTATTTCAACGGTCTCTCGGGCGTGGGCACCAACAGCCTGTCGGCGCCGACGGTGCTCCGGGCCGACGGCACCAAGATGTCGAACGCGCTCACGGACTCGTCGGAGCTGCATGGCGGCAGCGCCATCGACACGTCGAGCGGCAACAACGCGGGTTACCCCGACGACGCCAACTCGTACCAGTTGGCGATCTGCACGGCGATCAAGGCGGCCGGCATCACGATCTATTCGATCACGTTCGGTTCGTCGGCATCGAGCTCGACGGCGCAGGTCACGATGCAGAACTGCGCGAGCCCGGGCAACTATTACCACGCGCCGGACAACACGACGCTCGAGAACATCTTCCAGCAGATCGCCGGCAATCTGGGCGTGCTGCGCCTCACGAAGTAGACGCCGTCGCCGCTACCGCTTCGGTTCGCCGGAGCGGTCTTCGCCGTCGCCGAACGAAGGCATGTCGATATCCTTGCTCGCCGAGCGCAGGTCGTGGCGCGCCTCCTGCGCGAGCTTTTCATACCGCTTGCGGAAAACCGCGAGTTCCTTTTCGTCCAGTTCTTCGAGATCGAGCAGCGCGTTATGCGCCTTGTCGATTGCGCGAATGAGTTCGTCGAGCTTGATCTGCATCGCGGCGGTGTCGCGGTTCTGCGTGTTCTGGATGAGGAACACCATCAGGAACGTCACGATGGTCGTCGACGTATTGATGACGAGTTGCCAGGTGTCGCTGAAGTGAAAGAGCGGCCCCGAAGCGGCCCAGACGATCACGAGCGCCACGGCGATGACGAAGGTCGAGGCCCGCCCCGCCACTTGCGCGAGCGCGTTGGAGAACTTGAGGAACCAGGAAGTTTTCATTCGGCGTCTCCCGATGTTCAGGTCGGTTGCGGCGGCGCGGCTAGAATACCGCTTGTGAACAAGAAGCCCAAACCCATCGATTTCAATGCGCCGTCGGACATCGTCGCGCAACGGCTGATCGGCGCGATCGTGACCGTCGACGGCGTCGGCGGCCGCATCGTCGAAACAGAAGCCTACGATCGCGAAGATCCCGCCTCGCACAGCTTCTCCGGACCGACGCCCCGCAATGAAGCAATGTTCGGGCCGCCCGCGCGCGTCTACGTCTACCGCTCGTACGGCATTCACTGGTGCATGAACTTCGTGTGCCGCGAAGCCGGTCACGGCGCGGGTGTGCTGATTCGCGCGATCGAGCCGCTCGTCGGCATCGATGAAATGCGCGAGCGGCGCGGCCTCGAGCCGATCAGACTTCTATGCTCGGGGCCGGGCCGCGTCGCGCAGGCGCTCGGCATCACGCACAAGAACAACGGCATGTCCCTGCTCGAAGCGCCGTTTCATATCGAGCCGCCCGAGGAGGACTTTCCGATCGTGCACGGGCCGCGCATCGGCATTACCAAGGCGATGGACGTGCCGTGGCGCTTCGGGCTCGCCGGTTCGAAGTTCGTCAGCAAGCCCTTCCCGAAGGCATGATGCGTCACTGCTCCAGACGCAGCTTCTTCACTTCTTCATCCGATGGCTGGACGCTCGCGCCATCGATATAGCGGAACGAGGTCATCACGCCCTTGCCGTCCTTCTGGCCGGTCACGCCGACATACGCGCCCATCGTCGATTGATTGTCCTGCTTGCGGTACGTGATGGGACCGAACGGCGTATCGACTGACAAGCCCTTGAATGCGGCGGCGAGCTTGTCGGAATCGGGTGAGCCGGCTTTCTTCAGGCCGTTGGCGATCGACATCATCGCCGTATAGCCCACGACCGATCCGAGGCGCGGATAGTCGTGATACTTCGCCTGATAGGCGGCGACGAACTTCTTGTTCTCCGGCGTATCGATCGAATACCACGGATAGCCCGTGACGATCCAGCCGACCGGCGCTTCCTTGCCGAGCGGATCGAGATAGTCCGGCTCGCCCGTCAGCAGCGACACGACCGCGCGATCCTTGAACAAGCCGCGCGTATTGCCTTCGCGCACGAACTTGCCGAGGTCCGCGCTGAAGAGCACGTTGAAGATGGCGTCGGGCTTCGCGTCGGCGAGCGCTTGCGTCACCGCGCCCGCATCGATGTTGCCGAGCGGCGTCGCCTGCTCCGCGACGAACTCGACATCCGGCTGCGCGGCCTTCAGCAAGCGCTTGAACGTGGCCACAGCCGATTGACCGTACTCGTAATTCGGATAGACGAGCGCCCAGCGCTTCTTCTTGAGCTTCGCGGCTTCGGGCACGAGCATCGCGACCTGCATGTAAGTCGACGGGCGCAGCCGGTACGTGTACTTGTTGCCGTCCTGCCAGACGATCTTGTCGGTGAGTGGCTCGGCCGCAAGGAAGAAGATGCGCCTTTGCTTCGCGTAGTCGGCGAGCGCGAGACCCGTATTCGACAGAAAACCGCCGAACAACAGCCTCACCTGCTCGCGCGTGACGAGTTCTTGCGCGACGCGAACCGTGTCGCCGGGATTGCCGTTGTCGTCGCGCGAGACGACTTCGAGCTTGTTGCCGTCGATGCCGCCCGCCGCGTTGATCTCGTCGAGCGCGAGGTTCCAGCCGTTCCTGTACGGCATCAGAAACGCAGGCTGCGCCTTGTAGCTGTTGATCTCGCCGATCTTGATGGTGTCGGCGTGCGCGGCGAAAGTCATGGCCGCTGCAATGGCGGCGAGGCTCAGGTGCGTGCCTGCACGAATCGTCATGTGATGCTCTCCTCTTCCTTTGTTTGGCTTGCCTTCAAATACCTAAAAACTCGCGGCGCGCGGCGTCGTCGCGTGCGAATGCGTTCATCGCGCCTTCATGGCGAATCTGGCCTTTCTCCAGCACATACACACGATCGCTGACCAGTTCCGCGAAGTGCAGGTTCTGTTCCGACAAGAGTATCGCGAGCCCTTCGCGCTTCAAGTCGAGAATCATATCGGCCATTTGCTCGACGATCACGGGCGCGACGCCTTCCGACGGTTCGTCGAGCAACACGAGACGCGGATTGCCCATCAGCGTGCGCGATACGGTCAGCATCTGCTGCTCGCCGCCGCTCATCCGGCTCGCGCGACGATGGCGCATTTCGCCGAGATTCGGGAACACGCGAAAGAGCTTGTCGGGCGTCCATAGCGGCGCATCCTCGCGCGGCGGCTGACGGCCCGTGTCGAGATTCTCCATCACCGTGAGATCGCCGAACACACGGCGATCTTCGGGCACATAGCCCAGCCCTTTTCGCGCGATGCGATGCGGCGCCATGCCGGCGATGTCTTCACCCATGAAGGACACGGCCCCCGCCATGCGCGGCAGGAGACCCATCACGGCTTTCATCGTCGTCGATTTGCCCGCGCCGTTGCGGCCCATCAGCGCGACCACTTCGCCGCGGCCGACTTCGAAGGCGACGTCGAACAGGATCTGCGCGCGGCCATAGAACGCATTCAGCGCTTCGACTTTCAGGCACGTCATGTCGATGCCCCCACGCGCGGCGAAAACGACGCGCCCGTGCCGAGATAGACCTCGCGCACCCGCGCATCGTTGCGGATCGCTTCGGCATCGCCTTGCGCGATGAGACGCCCACGCGCGAGCACGATCAGCTTGTCCGCATGCGAGAAGACCACGTCCATGCTGTGCTCCGTGAACAGCACGCCGATGTTGCGCTCTTTCGCGAGGCGCGCGGTGAGCGCCATCAGTTCATTGCGTTCCTGCGGCGCCATGCCGGCGGTCGGTTCGTCCATCAACAAGAGCTTCGGATGATTCGCCAGCGCGATCGCTAGTTCGACGCGTTTCACGTCGCCGTATGCAAGCACCGCGCAGCTTCGCCGCGCATGCGTCGCCATGCCGACGAGATCGAGCAAGGCCAGCGCTTCGTCTTCCTTCCATGACGCAACGCGGCCGAAAAGCGTATAGACGCGCCGCTCGCGCGACAGCAACGCCATCTGCACGTTTTCGAGCACGGTCATCGAATTGAAGGTCGCGGCGATCTGAAACGTTCGGCCCACGCCGCGTCGCCAGATATCGCGCGGACGCATGCCTGCGATATCGTGACCATCGAAACGGATCGTGCCGGCCGTCGGCTTGAGCTGGCCGTTGATCATGTTGAAGCACGTCGACTTGCCCGCGCCGTTCGGGCCGATCAGCGCGAGCAACTGACCCGACTGAAGTTCGAACGAGACGTCGTCCACCGCGTGCACGCCATCGAACGACTTCGAGAGATGCGCGATCGAAAGCAGCGTCATTGCGCCCCCCCCGAAGAAGCGCTCGCGCACGAAGCCCGCGATGCCTTGCGGAAACGCGATGACGAGCACGAGGATCGCGGCGCCGAGCAGCGCCTGCCAGTAATCGGTCTGGCGCGCGACGGCATCCTGCAACCAGGTGAACACACTCGCGCCGACGATCGGGCCGGCAAGCGTCTGGATGCCGCCGAGCAGGACCATCACGAGGCCGTCGACGGAACGGCCCACGCTGATCGCTTCGGGCGAGATGTTGCCCTTCGAGAACGCATAGAGCGAGCCCGCGAGTCCGCACACGAGCGCGGCGGCGACGAACGCCGCCCACTGCACGCGCGCGACGTTCACGCCGATGGCCTCCGCGCGCAACGGCGAGTCGCGACCCGCGCGCATTGCGAGACCGAGTGGCGAGAAAAGCATGCGGCGCAGAAGCCACACGCCGATCAGGGCGAAGGCGAGCGTGAGGTAATAGAACGCGACGGGCGACGACAGCCACGGCGACGGCCAGATGCCCAATATGCCGTTGCTGCCGCCCGTCACCGCGTCCCACTGAAAGACGACCGACCAGACGATCTGCGCGAACGCGAGCGTGAGCATCGCCAGATAGACACCCGACAGGCGCACGCAGAACCAGCCGAACACGATCGTGCCGATGCCCGCGATGAGCGGCCCGAGCACGAGCGCGGCTTCCATCGGCAACGCGAACACCTTGAGAAACAGCGCCGCGCCGTATGCGCCGAGACCGAAATACGCCGCATGACCGAACGAGTGCATGCCGCCCGGTCCCATGATGAAGTGCAGGCTCGCGGCGAACAGGACCGCGATCATGATCTCGACGAACAGCACGGGCATGTAGGGAAAGGCATCGGCGGCGAGCGGCGCGAGCGCAAGCGCGATCACGACAACTGCCCCGGCGATCTTCATCGCGCGCGTGGCGGGACGCAAAGGCTGATCGGCGGGCGCGGCGGAACGCGCGATCGTCTGCGCGCGCCCGAAGAGTCCCCATGGACGCAGCACGAGCACGACGGCCATCACGACGAACTCCGCGGCGAGCGTGAACTTCGACAACGAGAAATCGACGCCGATGATCGACACATGCCCGATGCCGATGCACATCGCCTTGATCTCGGCGATCAGCAGCGCCGCGACGAACGCGCCCGGAATCGAGCCCATCCCGCCGACCACGACCACGACGAACGCATTGCCGATGGTCTCGATATCGAGCGACAGATTCGCCGACATGCGCGGCACCTGCAGCGCGCCGCCGAGTCCCGCGAGCATCGCGCCGACGAAGAACACGCCGGTGAAGAGCCACGCCTGATTGACGCCGAGCGCGCCGAGCATCTCGCGATCCGCGCTCGCCGCGCGCACGAGCGTGCCCCAGCGCGTGCGCGTGAGCGCGTACCAGAGCGCGAGCAGCACGAGCGGACCGATGACGATCAACGCGAGATCGTAGGCCGGCAGCGCGTGACCGAGCATCTGCACCGCGCCTTCAAGATGCGGAGCGCGCGGGCCGAACAGATCGTCGGGTCCCCACAACCAGAGCGCGGCATCGCGAATGATCAGCACGAGCGCGAACGTGGCAAGCAGATGAAACAACTCGGGCGCGCGATAGATGCGCCTGAGCACGCTCATTTCGATCGCCGCGCCGATCGCGCCGACCAGCAGCGCCGCGCCCGCAAGCGACGCCCAGAAGCCCGCGACGCTCGTGCCGAAGCGGCTCGTCAGGCTATACGCGACATACACGCCGAGCATGTAGAGCGAGCCGTGCGCGAAGTTGACGATGCGCGTGACGCCGAAGATGAGCGACAGGCCCGACGCGACGAGAAAGAGCGCGCAAGCGTCGGCCAGGCCATTGACGAGTTGGACGAGCAGGTTGGAGAGCATCGGCTCCGTCGAGATATCGCTGAAAGAGCCGACATTATCGATGAATTGCGCAACGCCTTCCTCGCGCAACAAAATCGCCACGCGCGCGGCCGATGGAAAAAACGTATTGACGGCGTTTATGTCTCGTATATGCTCGCTGAAGGGCAATTGTCGGCATCGACATGCGCCCTGCAGATCAACTCGACAACGAGTCTTATCGTGAAAGTCCAAAGCCCTCTGGCACGTCGGAGCCAACGCTCCGGCGCCGATCGCTGCGGCAAGATTTCCGATCGCCGCTTCCTGTCGGTTCTGACCGTCCTCTCTCGCCGCTGCGTGCGGCGTCGCAACGCGGTGTCCGCCCGCGCGTTCATCGCCGTCCATTGCGTCGGCGCGGCTTCGCTGCTGCCGTAGCGCCTCTTTTCGTTTTCTCGACGCTTAACCACCGATCCGCGCGCGTGCGTCTGCACGCGTAATGCGCGCGTCTTCCTTGCGCCTTTGCGATGCATCGCGAAGGCGGTGGAAACGCGCGCCTGCTCAAAACACGAGAACGAACATGGAACGCATCGACGAATTCCTGCGAAAACACCGCATCACCGAGATCGAAGCGATCATTCCCGACATGGCCGGCACGGCGCGCGGCAAGATCATTCCGCGCAGCAAGTTCGAGTCGGGAGAATCGATGCGGCTGCCGCAAGCCGTGATGATCCAGACCGTGACGGGCGATTATCCCGTCGACGGCAGTTTCACCGGCGTCACCGATCCCGACATGGTGTGCGTGCCCGATCCCGCGACGATCCGCCTGATTCCGTGGGCCACCGATCCGACCGCGCAAGTGATCCACGACTGCGTGCATTTCGACGGCACGCCCGTGGCGATTTCGCCGCGCCGCGTGCTGCGGCAAGTGCTGCAGCAATACGCCGCGAAGGGCTGGCGGCCCGTCGTCGCGCCCGAGCTCGAATTTTTTCTCGTCGATATGAATCGCGATCCCGATCTGCCCTTGCAACCGCCCGTCGGCAGAACCGGGCGCGCTGAAACGGGACGTCAGGCGTATTCGATCGATGCCGTCAACGAGTTCGATCCGCTCTTCGAAGATATCTACGAGTACTGCGAGGTGCAGGAACTCGAAGTGGATACGCTGATTCACGAAGTCGGCGCCGCGCAGATGGAAATCAACTTCATGCACGGCGATCCGCTCAATCTCGCGGATCGCGTGTTTCTCTTCAAGCGCACCGTGCGCGAAGCGGCCTTGCGCCACAAGATGTATGCGACCTTCATGGCGAAGCCGATGGAATGCGAGCCGGGATCGGCGATGCACGTGCATCAGAGCGTGATCGACGAAGAGACGGGCCGCAACCTCTTCACGAGTCGCGAAGGTGAACCGAGCGGACTGTTCCATAGCTATATCGCCGGCTTGCAGAAATACACGCCCGCGCTCATGCCGATCTTCGCGCCTTATATCAATTCCTATCGCAGGCTATCGCGCTTCATGGCCGCGCCGATCAACGTGCAATGGGGCTATGACAACCGCACCGTCGGGTTCCGCGTGCCGCATTCGTCGCCGCAGGCGCGGCGCATCGAGAACCGCATTCCGGGCGTCGACTGCAATCCGTATCTCGCGATCGCCGCCACGCTGGCCGCGGGCTATCTCGGCATGACGCAGCATCTCGAACCGACCGAGCCGCTCGCGAGCGACGGTTATCGCCAGCCCTATCAATTGCCGCGCAATCTCGACGAGGGCCTCACGCTGATGGGCGCGTGCGAGCCGCTTGCCGAGATGTTCGGCGAGAAGTTCGTGCGGGCCTATCTCGCGTTGAAGGAAACCGAATACGAAGCGTTCTTCCGCGTAATCAGTTCGTGGGAACGCAAGCATCTGCTGCTGCATGTTTGAAACGGAGACGACGACATGAACGATCGAATCGATTCGACGGCGCATTACCGCGCGCTCGACGCCGCGCATCATCTGCATCCTTTCTCCGACATGGGCGCGCTCAATCGCGCGGGCAGCCGCGTGATCGTCAGGGCCGACGGCGTGTATCTGTGGGACTCCGAGGGCAATCGCATCATCGACGGCATGGCGGGATTGTGGTGCGTGAACGTCGGCTATGGACGCCGCGAGCTCGCCGATGCCGCGTTGAAGCAGATGGAGGCATTGCCCTACTACAACACGTTCTTCAAGACGACGCATCCACCGGTGATCGAATTGTCGGCCATGCTCGCGGAGTTGGCGCCTGCGCAGTTCAACCGCTTTCTGTATTGCAACAGCGGTTCCGAAGCCAACGACACGGCGCTGCGCGCGGTGCATCGTTACTGGGCCGTGCAAGGCCGGCCGAACAAGCGTTATGTCATCGCGCGCACGAATGCGTATCACGGCTCGACCATCGCGGGCGCCACGCTCGGCGGCATGAGCTATATGCACGAGCAGATGCCATCGAAGATGGAGCATGTCGCGCATATCGACCAGCCTTACTGGTTCGGCGAAGGCGGCGCGTTGGATGCCGATGCCTTCGGTCTCGCTCGCGCGCGCCAGCTCGAAGACAAGATCCTCGAACTCGGGCCCGAAAATGTCGCCGCATTTATTGGTGAGCCTTTTCAGGGCGCTGGCGGCGTGATCTTTCCGCCGCCGACTTACTGGCCTGAGATCGAACGCATCTGCCGCAAACATGATGTGCTGTTGATCGCCGATGAAGTGATCGGCGGATTCGGACGCACGGGCGAATGGTTCGCGCATCGGCACTTCGGCTTCGAGCCGGATGTCATCACGATGGCAAAAGGCCTGACGAGCGGCTATGTGCCGATGGGCGCAGTCGCGCTATCGGATCGCATCGCGGACGCAATCGTGAATGGCGGCGAATTCAATCACGGCTTCACGTATTCGGGTCATCCGGTGGCGGCCGCGGTGGCGGTCGCCAATCTCAAGCTGTTGAGAGACGAAGGCATCGTTGCGCGGGTGAAAGACGATGTAGGGCCGTACTTTCAGAAGCGCTTGAGAGACGCGCTGGCCGATCACGCGATCGTCGGCGAAATTGCGGGTGCCGGACTGGTCGCGGGCATTCAACTGGCCGAAGATCGCGCGACGAGGAAGCGCTTTTCCAATGGCGACGAGATCGGCACGATATGTCGCGACTTCTGCTTCGCGAGCGATCTCGTGATGCGCGCGAGCCACGATCGCATGTTGCTCTCGCCTCCGCTCGTCGTCACGCACGAGGAGATCGACGAGATCGTCGACAAGGCCGAAGCCGCGATCGACGCGACCGCGCGCGCCATCAGGAACGCCGCGTAGCGAAGTATTCCGCCGCCATGTGCCTGAAAGCCGTGACGGCGGGATTGTCCTGATCGGAGCGCCACGCCATGCTCATCTCGGCCTGAACGGTATTGCCGGCGATCTCCCTGAACTCGACATTGTCGAAATGAAAACGTCGCGACGATGCCGGAAGAATCGATATGCCCAATCCCGCGCGCACGAGCGACAGAATGGTTGGCGTCTGATCCATGTATTGCGTGAAGTGCGGCTTCACTTCGTCGGCGACGAGCATGCTCATGATTCGGTCGTAGAAGTATTTGCCGTGCGTGGGCGAATGCATGATGAACGCCTGCTCGTGCAACTGCGCGAGCGCGAGTCGATCGAAGCGGCACAGCGCGTGTCCCGCAGGCAGCGCGACGATCATCGGCTCGCGGTCGACGAGGAGAAACTCCACTTTCTGCCGCGATGGTAACGGCCGCATGAAACCGAGATCGATGGCATTGGCCTCGAAGCCTTCGATCTGCGCGACGGAAATCATTTCGAGCAGCACGACATCGATATCGGGCAAATCGCGCTTCGCCGCGACGAGCAATTCCGGTATCAGTTCATATCCCGCCGCGCCCGTGAAGCCGACGCGCACGCGGCCCGTCTTGCCCTTGCTCGCGCGTCTCACGGTGCTTTCCGCCTGCTCGGAAAGGTTGAGCAGGCGCGTCGCATCGGCGAGAAACACGCGCCCTTCCGGCGTCAGCTTGACCGTGCGGCCGACGCGCTCGAACAGCTTCACGCCGAGGTTTTCTTCGAGCAGATGAATCTGCCGGGAAAGCGGCGGCTGCGTCATGTTGAGCAGCGCGGCCGCGCGTCTGAAGTTCAGCTCCGTCGCGGCGGCGACGAAGCAGCGCACTTGTCCGAGATCGAGCATTCGTAATCGACGATGAAGTGATAGCCGATCATTATATGTTCGCGCCGGACAAGTTCATGCGCATGCGTCAGGTCGTGAGACTGCCTTCGGGACGTTCGCCTGCGAGCCCTTGAGCAAGGCTCGCGAGCACCATCTCGCCCATCGCCGTGCGCGATTCGACCGTCGCGCTCGCGCGATGTGCCTGCAGCACCACACGGTCCATGCCCAGCAATTCCGCGGGCACGTTGGGCTCGTCGACGAACACGTCGAGGCCCGCGCCCGCGATCGTGCCGCGCGACAGCGCCTGCACGAGATCGCTTTCCACCACGAGCTTGCCGCGCGCGATGTTGATGAGATAACCGTCCTTGCCCAACGCATCGAGCACGGCCGCGTCGACGATGCCCTTCGCTTTATCGGCTGCGGCGGCGAGCACGAGAATGTCGCTCTCACGCGCGAGCGAAAGCAGATCCGGCACGAAGCGATAGTCGATATCGTCCATCTTTCGCACGTCCGTATACGCGATCGGGCAAGCGAACGCGGCGGCACGCTGCGCAATCGCGCGGCCCACTTTGCCGAGGCCCACGATACCGACGCGCTTGCCGCTGAAGCGCCGCGACAATGGAATCGCGCTCGGGCTCGGGTTCTTCACCCATTTGCCGGTCTTCACGAAATCGTTGCCGGGGCAGATCTCGCGCAACGTGGTCAGGATCAACCCGATCGCGAGATCGGCCACATCTTCGGTCAATGCGCCGAACGTGCCCGTCACCGGTAGTCCGCGCGAACGCGCGAATTCGAGATCGACCGCATCGGTTCCGACGCCGTTCACGGCGATCACCTGCAACGCAGGCAAGCGCTCGATGAGATCGTTCGAGATGCCCGTATGCCCGCCGGTGATCACGCCGCGAATCGATGCGCCGTGCTCGCGGATATACGCCTCCCTGTCATCCTGCTCGAACAGTCGATGCATCGTATAGCGCGCATCCAGCTTTTCGTTGATGGCCGGTACGAGGATGGGATTCAGTTGCAGAATGCTCGGCTTCAATTCGCGTGCTCCATGGTGTTCGTTTCCGATGTGGAGCGGATGATGTCTGCTTTCGCCGAGGACGTCCAATCCCAAAAGGCTATCAATTGATCCAAGAATGGATGCATGGCCACGCGGCTTCGTGATCGATTCAATCCGGGAATCAAGTAATAGCAATAAAAGATTGGACGCTCTTGGGTAGCGTCCCCACAATTGGAAGCATCGAAAGGCATATAACAACAAAGCCTTGATAATGACATCGGAGACAACAGCGCAATGAACAACGCTGACGGCATCATTGCTTCGTCGAAAGCAGAACCCATCGCCGAGAAACGCACGAAACACCGCTGGGTCGTGATGGGCCTCATTTTCTGCATCTGGGCGATCGCCTGTGCGGATCGCGCCAACTTCGGTATCGCGCTGCCGTATCTGAAGAAGGAATATCACATCACCAATACCGAGGCCGGTCTGATCGTCAGCCTGTTCTCGTTCGCCTATGGCTTCGTGCAGATTCCTGTCGGCCTGCTTTACAAGCGGCTCAGCGAAAAGACCACCGGCTTGCTGTTCTCGGTTTTCATGATCCTGACCTCGGTGTTCACGGGATTGATGGGCACGACATCGTCGGTGTTTCTGCTGATGACGTATCGCGTGGGACTCGGCTTGTCGGAAGGGCCGCTCGGCATCGGCTGCACGAACGTGATCAATCGATGGTTTCCCGCGAAGGAAAAAGGCACGGCGACTGGCCTGTGGATCGCCGCATCGAAGCTCGGGCCGTTGATCGTGCCTTCCGTGTGCATCATCGTGATCCAGTTGTGGGGTTGGCGCGAGATCTTCTATGTGTTCGCGGTGCCGGGCATTCTGCTCGCCGTCGTATGGCTGTTCTTCGTGACGAACTCGCCGGGCGAGAACCGCTTCTGCTCGCCGGCCGAGCGCCGTTACATCGCCGATGAAACGACCGTCGGCGGCAACGGCGGCAAGTCGCTCGACCGCGCACGAATGACCCCGATGCCCCGGCTCGATGCGATCAATCGCACGAAGCGCGTGCCCCAGCTCGAAACAATTCGCCAGGTCTTCGGCTCATGGAACATCTTCGGCATCGCGCTCGGCTATGGCTGCATGATCGGCATCAGCAATATCTTCATCTCGTGGATTCCGACTTATCTCGTCACGGTGAAGGGCTTCGCATCGGTGAAGATGGGCTTTCTGGCATCGGCGCCCTTCATCGGCGCGGTGACGGGCAACATGCTCGGCGGCATCATCTCGGATCGCCTGCTCGGCGGCCGTCGCAAGCCGATGATGATGCTCGGCGCACTCGGCACGATGATCATGACGTTCCTGCTGATCGACGCACCCGACAGCGTCGCTTACCTCGGCGCCGCGCTGATGCTGGCGGGCCTGATGCTCGGCATCGGCTTCGCGGGCTACTCCGCGTATCCGATGGGCCTCGCGACCAAAGCCACCTATCCGACAGCGTTCGGCATCGTGAACTCGGTGGGCCAGATCGGCGGCGCATGCGCACCGCTCGCGGTAGGCCTTCTGCTCGACAGCTATAGCTGGACCGCGGTTTTCCTGTATATGGTCGGCACGGCGACGCTTTGCCTGCTGTTGCTCCTCAGCGTAGTCGAGCCGATAGCCGACGAAGCGCGCCCGGCGAAGTGAAGCCGGATCGATGACGAATCGCGCCGCTCGATGCGGCGCGATTCTTTCGCGCAACCGAGTGTCAAAGACCGTTCTCGACCATGTCGAGCAAGCGCCCGGCGAGCGGCTCGATCTGCGTATGCTCCAATCCCTGCAGAGGGCCTTCGATCAACAGTAGCGCGAAGCCATGCACCGCGCTCCATGCAAGGTACTCCGCCTCGGGCCTGCGTTTCGCTTCGAGCGCGCCCGCCTCGACCATCTCGTCCAGCGCGCGGCTCAGCAACTGGAACGGATCGAGCCCGCCCGGCCCCGCGCCATACGTCCCTTCATGCTCGGCCCATTCGGCCTGCGGCGCGGCGAATGCCGTGCGAAACAAGCCGGTTTCCATCTGTGCAAACCGCAGATAGCCCGTGCCGATAGCGCGCAATCCCGCGCGCGCCGCATCGGCACGGCGGCGCTTTTTGGGGCGCGACGCCAGTTCCTCTTCCATCGCCCGCGCAACGTACGACAGCGCCGCCGAACGCACCGCCGATAGCAATTCCTGACGACTCTCGAAATGCCGATAGGCCGCATTCGGCACGACGCCCGCGCGACGCGTAGCCTCGCGCAAGACGATCGCATCCGGGCCGCCCTCACGCGCGAGCTCGATGGCCGCATCGATCAGCGCGCGTCGCAGATCGCCGTGTCGATAGGTGCTGCGCGGCTTGCCATTTGTCATTTTGATTCGTCGGGCTTTCCTTATGTGGACAGTGTCCATTATCTCTGCTACTTTTTGTGGACGGTGTACACAAGGCAAAAAATAATTCCGCGCCGGGTGCCTGCCGTTGCTTTGTCACGACGCGGCGGCACCGTGTGCGATGGAGCCGTCATACGCAAGGAGGCAGCATGACGAAAGCAAATGATCGTACGGATGCGCACGGCGAAGTTGCGCGCATCCACGAATTGATCGAAGCGTGGCGGCAAGCCGTGCTCGCGAAAGACGTCGACGCGCTCGTCAGCCACTACGCGCCGGATGTCGTCGTGTTCGATGTCGTGCCGCCGGCGTCGATCAAGGGCGTCGGGCACTATCGCGAGAACTGGCAGCGCTGGTTCGACAGCATGAAAGGCCCGCTCACGTTCGAGATGCGGGAAGTGGAAGTCGCCGCCAGCGGCGATCTGGCGTACGCGCACTCCGTCAACCGTGTCGCCGTGGGCGAGCAGGAAGACATCGTGCGCGCCACCGTGTGCTTCAAAAAGATCGACGGCGACTGGCGTGTCGTGCACGAGCACGCATCGGTGCCGCTCATGATGGATATGGACCCTGACGAGAAGTCATAACTCAAGGAGCAAACATGCAAGTGCAACCCTATCTGTTTTTCGAAGGCCGCTGCGAAGAAGCGATCACGTTCTATCGCGAGAATCTGGGCGCGCAAGTCGTCATGATGATGCGCTACAGCGAAAACCCGGAAGCGGGCAAGGCTGAAACAGCCAGCGGCTGCGGCATTCCGCCGGGATCGGAAAACAAGATCATGCATTCGGCCTTCACCATCGGCGATTCCATGCTGATGGCCTCCGACGGCATGTGCAGCGGCAAGACGGATTTCAAGGGCGTATCGCTCTCGCTCACCGCGAACGACGAGCAGCAGGCGGAAAAATACTTCAGCGCGCTGTCCAATGGCGGCCAGGTGCAAATGCCGATGACGCAGACCTTCTTCGCCAAGCGCTTCGGCATGGTCGCCGACAAGTTCGGCGTGTCCTGGATGGTGCTCGGCGGCATGGAGGGCCATCCCGCGTGATCGAGCATTGAATCGGGCACACTGACACGTCCGGCTGGAACGCGGCTTGCGCGCCTTTCATCGCATCAATTCGAAAGGAGTCGCGACATGAGCAATTACGCCGGACGTTCTCAGGAAGACCGCATCGCGCAGCGCAAGGGCAGCAAGCAACCGTCGCAGGAACAGCCGGGCGGGCCGATGGCCGAGCCGGGCACGGAGCCCGACAAGGACCACAGCAGCGGCGTGCTGAGCGAGGAAGGCAAGAAGGTGTGGCGCACGGGGTCGGGCATCGATGGAGGCGGAAAGACCTGACACTTATATCGACATTCCGAAACGTGGAACAATGGCGGGGTGCCCCAATGCACTGAACGTATATATGCACTTCGACTCACAGGAGCTTTCGATGAGCGCCCCGCGCAAAAACCATCTTACAGGCTCGGACATGCCTGCTGACACAGATCGTCCGACCCGCGAGGAAGCCGAAGCCGCCGTGCGTGTTTTGCTACGCTGGGCCGGCGAGGATCCGAGCCGCGAGGGCCTCCTCGATACACCCGGCCGCGTCGTGCGCGCCTATGAAGAGTTCTTCTCGGGTTATGCGCAGAATCCGCACGACATCCTCGCCCGCACATTTTCCGAAGTGCAGGGTTATGACGAAATGATCGTCCTCAAGGACATTCGTTTCGAAAGCTATTGCGAGCATCACATGGTGCCGATCATCGGCCGCGCGCATGTCGCGTATCTGCCGAACAAGCGCGTTGTCGGTATTTCGAAGCTCGCGCGCCTCGTCGACGCCTTCGCGAAGCGACTGCAGATTCAAGAGAAGATGACCGCGCAAATTGCCGATACGCTCAACGAAGTGCTGCAACCGCTCGGTGTCGGCGTCATTCTCGAAGCGGCGCATCAATGCATGTCGACACGCGGCGTGCACAAGGCAGGGGTTTCGATGGTCACGTCGCGCATGCTCGGCTCATTCCGCGACGATCCATCGACGCGCCGCGAGTTTCTGTCCATCGTCGGCAATCAGACTGCGTTCAGCGTGTCGAATACCTGAAGTCGCGGCCGCTGCGCGCAAAGCAAAAAGAAAGGGCCTCGCGGCCCTTTCGTCTTTCACGCGCCGAACCCGTTGCTTGGCGCGTCGGGGCCGCAGCCTTCGCGGATCTTTCCCTGCGATACGTTGCTGCCGGGCGGCACGCTATGCGTGAGCCACACGTTGCCGCCGATGACCGAGCCCTTGCCGATGGTCACGCGGCCGAGAATCGTCGCGCCCGCGTAGATGACGACATCGTCCTCGACGATCGGATGGCGCGCGTTGCCTTTGACGAGAGCGCCATCGCTCGTCGAAGGAAAGCTCTTCGCGCCGAGCGTCACGGCCTGATAGACGCGCACATGCTGGCCGATCACCGCTGTCTCGCCGATCACGACGCCCGTGCCGTGATCGATAAAGAAGCTCGGCCCGATGGTCGCGCCCGGGTGAATATCGATGCCGGTCAGCGAATGCGCGATTTCGTTGATGAAGCGCGCGAGCAAGGGCACGCCGAGCTTGTGCAGCGCATGCGCGAGACGATGATGAGTCATCGCCCATACGCCGGGATAACACAGCAGAATTTCGGTGATGTGCTGCGCGGCCGGATCGCCGGTGAACGCAGCCTGAATATCGCTCACGAGCAGCGCGCGAATATGCGGCAACTGCGCGCCGAGTTCACGCGCGATCGCGAAAGCCTGCGCGGAGAGATCGGCGTCGCTCGTATCGCGATGCTCGGGCAGGAAGCGCAGCGCGCGGCGAATCTGCTCTTGCAGCAGACGCAAGTTGGTTTCGAGCGTCTGACCGACGTAATAGTCGACGCTTTCGTCGGTCAAATCGGGCGCGCCGTAATGCGTCGGAAAGAGCGCCGAGCGCAGGCCGTTGACGATCCTGACGATCGCCTCGCGCGATGGCAATTCGCGTATGCCGAGCGGATGCCGCGTGCGGTGCAACTCTTCGCGCGACTGGCGCAAGTCTGCGACGATGCGAGCGAGACCCCATTCCTGAGGCGAGTCGTGCGCGGTGTCGCGGGATGTTTCGAGCGGCGGTACGGCGCCAAACTTGGGCGTGTTCTGCATGTCGGCCATGAAGCAAAGGAAGCGGCCGTCGCGCTCACGCGCAACGGATGAAACATCAAGGGTAACCGGTTTTGCAGAAGCCTGCCGCCCGCCGGCTCGCGTCCCTGTTCCCGATGTTTCATGCGGAGATCGCTCAAGCCGTTACGTTGCTTGCGTCGATCCAGCGCACGGCCCAGTCGCGCGCGTGCGCGATGGCTTCGCTCTCGTTGCGAAATCGCAGGTCCGATGGAAAGAAACGGTTCGCGACGAGTTCGCCATCGCTCGATCGCGAGATCACCACATACGGCTGATAGCTGCCATCGCCGGCCCGTGCGGGCGCGCAGTTTAGAAGATAGCCTCGATGTGAAAAGGCTGCATCGTGTTGCATGAGTCACCTGTGTGAAAGTGCCCTGCTCGTTCGAATCGCATTGCTCTTTTTTCGACGGCAACGTGACGCGCCCTCCTGATTGCTCGCGTCCGCCTGTTGCACTTTGCCGCCGACAGGTTCCAAATAATACTTGCAGGAAATCGGCTTGGGGTCGAAAAAAAATCCTGAAATTTTAGTCGTCTGTCAGGACGTCCTCCGGCAAGGCTCACGGTTCCGTCGCCAAATAGCCGGAACGAGTCTTGCAAGAGAGGCCGGTCAATTCAGGTTCAACGGAGCAACGCGATGAACAACGCTGAAGCTAACCAGCCGCAGGACAAGCAACCCGCTCAAGTGAAGATGAGCGATGCGATGAAGACCGCTTCGAGTAGCGAAGCGCAGGCGGGCGTGGGCGCAAAAGCCGAAACGACGAAGGAAGGTCTGCATGTCGGTCCGCAGGGCTTCTATGAGAAGCCGCCGCGCGGCGTCGATGTCGCCAACGACGACGGACTCGACGACACGGTCGACGCCGACGCGAAAAGCATTCATGCGCGGCGTGAAGCCGAGATGCGCGCGCGTGAGCCCGACTCCGTCATCAATTCGAATGCCACGCCGGTGAACTTTGTGCCCGAACCGGGCGACGGTCTCGGCGGCTTCGACAGCCGTCCCGGCCGCAACGGCGTATTGCTCGCACTCGAACGCGGCTATCGGTTGATCGATCGAGGCATGGTTGCGCCGACGGTGCCCGAAGTCGAAGACAAGGTGCGCTTCGAGGGGCGCGATACGCACGGTCATACCTTGCGCGGACGCAAGCACTATGCGCTCAATCACCTGAGGCCGTCGCGGCTGTTCGAACTCGAACGGGGATGAGCACTGATCATGCATAAGCGAAGAGCCGCATCGGATGCGGCTCTTTCAGCTTCGACGCATGCCTGGCGTTACTTCTTTTCTTCTTTTTTCTCCTCATCGGTTTCTATACGCGTCACGCCGCCCGTCGCGGGCGGATCGCTTGCGGGAAAGGTGTCTTCCACCGCTTTATCGACATCCTCATCGTCGCGTTCCGAATGAGGATGCTGCTCTTTGATGTCGCTCATGATCTGCTCCCGTGTACGTTGCTCGGCGCATTCGGTCAGCAGCAACATGCGTTCCCCAGGGCTGGCACGGCGTATGCGCAAGGACACGGCCAATGAAGCGCCGCATCGCAGCAAAACACGATCGCGGCCGACAAAACCACGGAGCAACGCCTAAAATCGATAAAGGGGAAAGACCAGATGACGACGATCCACGCATACGATGACTGCACGCCAGCGTCCGACGAAGCGGCGCAGCTTCAGACGACGGCACGCCACGTAGTCACACCCGAGCAGCGCTTCACGTCCGCGATGGCATGTCTCGGCGCCGCGTGGGCGTTGTCCTGGGCCGAGTTCGCGTTGACCCTCGCGATCGGCCTTCCCGGCGATGCGTCGAGTCATCCGCTGGCGGCGTCGATCGCTTCGCGCATGCTCGTCGGCCTGCTTTACGTGTGCGTCGCATCGCGGCTGCAATGGGCGCGCTGGCTCACCGTCGCGCTCGGTTTCGCATCGGTGGCGCTCGCGGCGCCGACGCTCGCGCTGCAATGGCATGTGTTCCCGGCGGGCGCGCTCGTGTGCGGCGCGGGACTCGTCTGCAAGTTCGCGGCGTCGCTCTATCTGCTTTCGCCGATGCCCCCGCGACTCGCAGCGCGATAGTCATTCGAAACCCTCGGTTTGCAATCCTTGAAGCGGACGCGCCTTGTTCGCGCGTCCGCCCGCTCGCACAATGCATGACCATCCTTCAACGTCATCCCTGCGAGTTCGATCATGAAAATCGCTGTCATCGGTGCGACCGGCACCGTCGGCCGGGCCGTCGCCGCCGAACTGAAAGCCCGTCATGAAGTCTTCGAAATCGGCGCGACGCGCGGGGCGCATCGCGTCGACCTGCTCGATCCGGACAGCATCAAACGGCTCTTCGAGTCGATCGGCAAAGTCGATGCGATTGTCGCGACAGCCGGTCACGTCCACTTCGGCCCGCTCGTGAAAATGACACCGGAGCAATTCCGCCTCGGTCTGAACGACAAACTGATGGGCCAGGTCAATCTCGTGCTCACCGCGCGCGACTATCTGAACGACGGCGGCTCGTTCACGCTGACGAGCGGCATCGTCGGTGCGGCGCCGATCCGTGAAGGCGCGAGCGCGGCGGCGGTCAACGGCGCGATCGAAGGTTTCGTGCGCGGCGCGGCAATCGAACTGCCGCGCGGCCTGCGCATCAATGTCGTGAGCCCGACGATGCTCGAAGAAGCGCGCGAAAGCTTCGGCCCGTACTTCCGCGGCTTCGAGGCGGCAAGCGGCGCGCGCGTGGCGCTCGCGTACAGCCGCAGCGTCGAGGGCGCGGAAACCGGGCGCATCTACAACGTGCACTGACACTTGCCCGCGCGAAGTGTGCATGGAGCATGGGGCGCCGATCGCTTATGCTCAGCGCTTCATGACAGCCATGGAGCGGCGCGATGCAGTGGACCCGGGACGAGTATCGACTGAGCACGGACATCGATGAATTCGACTTCGATGTCGTCCATCGCTACCTGAGCGAAGTGGCGTACTGGTCGCCGGGCATCGCGCGCGAGAAGGTCGAGCGCGCCGCGCGCCATTCGCTCGCGTTCGGGCTTTTTCGCGGCAGCGCACAGATCGGCTATGCCCGCATGATCACCGACACCGCGACCTTCGCGTATCTCGCGGACGTATTCGTGCTGCCCGAGCATCAGGGCGCGGGCCTCGGCAAATGGATGATGCAATGCGTGATGGCGCATCCCGACCTTCAGGGACTGCGCCGCATGATGCTCGTCACGTCCGACGCGCACGGGCTTTACGCGCGCCACGGCTTCGCGGCGAGCAAGCATCCCGAGCGCATCATGGAGAGAATCGGCAGGGCTTAACCGCCCTTCACGCCCTGCGTGTTGACGTACAGCGCATAGAGCCCGTGACTCGCCGCCATGAACAGGCGATTGCGATGCCGTCCGCCGAAGCATACGTTCGCGCAACGCTCCGGCAAGTCGATATGGCCGATCGCCTCGCCTTGCGGCGTGAACACGCGCACGCCGTCGAGCTCGGCGTCGCCCATGCCCCAGCCGCACCACAGGTTGCCGTGTATGTCGACGCGAAAGCCGTCGGGCGTGCCCGGGCCCGCATCGATCAGCGGACGCGGCTCGCGGAGGCGGCGGCCGCCGTCGAGCACGTCGAACGCGTAGATCTTGCGCGGCGTCGAGCGCGATTCGACCACGTACAGCACCGATTCGTCCGGCGAGAACGCGAGACCGTTCGGGCCGACGAACGCGTCGATCATCATCGTGATCTCGCCGCTCTGGCCATCGACGCGATACACGCACGGCTTGAGCCGCGCTTCGTGCTGCTCGCCTTCGTAGAAGCCGTCGATGCCGAACGTGGGATCCGTGAACCAGATCGAGCCGTCCGACTTCACGACGACATCGTTCGGCGAATTGAGCGGCTTGCCATCGTAGCTGTCGGCGATGACGGTGATCGAGCCGTCGTATTCGGTGCGCGTCACGCGCCGCGTCAGATGCTCGCAGGTCACGAGCCGCCCTTCGCGGTCGCGCGTGTTGCCGTTCGCGTTGTTCGACGGCTTTCGGAACACGCCGACCTCACCGCTCTCCTCATCCCAGCGCAGGATGCGGTTGTTCGGGATATCGCTCCAGAGCAGATAGCGGCCGTCGCCGAACCAGACCGGGCCTTCGGACCAGCGCGCGCCTTGATACAGACATTCCACCGACGCCGATGCGATGCGCAGCGCGTTGAAGCGCGGGTCGAGGACGCGCACGGCGGGATCGGGGTAGCGGCGCGAGTCGCTTGTCATGTTGGTTTGTCTCCGGGTTGGTCGTTGTATCAGGGTGAGTCAGGGTGAGTCGGCCGGCATCGCTTCCAGCTCGGCGATCGATCGGTTCAGGCCGTCGAAAATACGCTCGGCGACCCGCGGTGGAAAATCTTTCGGCAATTGCGCGGTGACTTCGCCGATCGCCGCCGGCGCGCGTTCGATGATTCGCTGAATGATCGGCTCCGCGCTGTTTCCGAAGCCGCATCGTTGAGCCATGGCGTTGAAGTGCCGGCGCTTGACCTCGCGAAACGCATAGTGCCGGCTCCGGCCGGGAATGGCCATCGCGAGCTTCGCCTTGTACCACGACCATTGGCTCGCGCCGTCGCCTTCGACCGGCCAGATCGACATGACGTCATAGAGCGGCGTGAGGCGGTATTGTCCGCCTCTCGACAGGTGGATGCTGAAGTTCTTCGCATGACCGTCGGGGGCGGCGAGCAGCCAGAACAGGATCTGCGCGGTCACGAGCGTCTCCACATCGCGACGCGCCTCGGTCGATTGCTGCAGGATGCGCGCGAGATCGAGCACGCCCGGACCGCCGTCCTGCTCGTACTTTCTGTGCGGAGGCAACCCGTTGGCCTGACAAAAATCCTCTTGCGGCAAACGGAGAATCCACTTGCCGCCGGGATGCAGCCGCCGGTCGAAACGCTCGACGACGAGCACGCGCCGTTCGTCGAACGTCGCCATCTCGACATTGGCGGCCGGCAAGCCGAACGCCTGCAACAGACGCATGCAGAGCCATTCGTTTTCCACCGATGTCGTGAGATCCGCGCGGCGATTGCCAACGAGTCCCAGCGGCAACTTGACGATGTGCGTCGTCGGCGTCGCGCCGTGAGGCTTGAGCCACCGGCCATCGTGCCGCAGCAGCGCGGTCTTCTCCTGCGCGCCGGCGAGCGAAATGCGGAAGTCGTCGTCATCGTCGGTGCCGAAAGGCGTGCCGTCGGAGACTTGTTTCAGCAGGTTCCCGACGTCATCGTCGGTGAGCGGCGTGCCTTCGATGCTTTCGACGCCTGTCGGCGCTTCGTCTTCCGCCAGCAGTTGCACCGCGCCGACGCAATCACGGCCGATGGCCCTCAGCAGATCGAAGGCCTCGACGCTATCGGTCTGAAAGCGCTGCGCGATGCGGCGCCGGATCGGTTCGCTGTCCGGCAGAAGATTGTCGAAGTAATTGAGCACGGCGTCGCCTCTCAGCGGCGCGCCGTCGAGACGAATCGGCAGCGACAGGGAAAGCGGGCGTGCCTCGTCCGAGCGGATCCAGGCGGCGTCATAGACGAGTTCCGCCGCTCCGCGCGCGGGCAGACTCCACGTTGCCACGCGCTGGCCGTTGGCCCACACGGACAACGCCCGGGAATGCGGACGGCGCCCGGCCATTACCAGTCGACCTCATTGGCTTCGATCAGGGACGTGTCCGGCCGGTCCTGTACCAGCAACTGAAGCCCGTAGGCGCCGAACATCGCGAGAAGCTGGTCGAGGGTCAGCGCGCCGGAATCGCGCTCCAGCGTCGAAATCCGGCTTTGGCTGATGCCGAGGCGCGCCGCCGCCTGCGTTTGAGTCAGCCCGGCCCGCTTCCGGCCGGCCGCGAGGACATGGCCCATCTGCGCGACGGTTACGATGGCTTGCTGCATGGAGGTCCCTATCTGCGTGGCGAATAAATGCATTTTATTCGCCACGCAGATAGACAGTCAATCGAACGAGGTCAGACGATTATCTCTCAAACGAATAAACGGCGTTTATTCGCCTCAGGGATATTTCGCCTATTGCTCAATTCGGCCCGAGCTCTCCGTCCCTCAATCGCCACAGGCTCAACGGATTGTCGTCAGCTAGCGCCGCCGGCAACAACGCCGCCGGCAGATCCTGATAGCACACCGGACGCAGAAAGCGCTCGATCGCCATTGCGCCGACCGATGTCGAGCGGCTGTCGGACGTCGCCGGGAAAGGGCCGCCGTGCACCATCGCGTAGGACACTTCGACGCCCGTCGGGAAGCCGTTCGCGAGAATCCGCCCCGCCTTGCGCTCGAGAACCGGCAGAAGCCGGCGCGCGAGATCGACGTCGTCCTTCTCCATGAGCAGCGTCGCGGTCAGTTGACCTTCCAGACGGCGCGCGACCGCGATCATTTCGTCCTCGTCGCGACACACGACGATGACCGAGGTCGGCCCGAAAATCTCCTCCGCAAGTTGAGGCTGCGCGAGGAAGGCCTCCGCGCTCACGCGATACAGCGCCGGCAGCGCGCCGCTCGACGCGGCGCCGTTCTCGCCCGTCGCGATGCGCTTCGCGGCCGCATCGCGATGCCTGACGCCGTCCGCATAAGCCGCCGCGATGCCCGCCGTGAGCATCGTCTGCGTGCCCTTCTTTTCGAGCGCGACCGCGGCGTGGTCGGTGAAATCGTCGAGATCCGGATCCGCGAGCCCGATCACGAGACCCGGATTCGTGCAGAACTGGCCCACGCCCAGCGTGACCGAATCGATATACGCGGCCGCCAGCGTGTCGCCGCGCGCCGCCAGCGCGCCCGGCAACGCGAATACCGGATTCACGCTGCTCATCTCAGCGAAAACGGGAATCGGCGCCGGACGTTTCGCCGCGATATCGACGAGCGCCAGCCCGCCGCGCCGCGAGCCGGTGAAACCCACCGCCTGGATCGCAGGATGCGCGACGAGCGCCTCGCCGATCGCATTGCCGGCGCCGACGACGAGCGAGAACGTGCCTTCGGGCAAACCGTGGTCGGCCACCGCCTTCTGCACCGCGCGTCCGACGAGCTCGGACGTGCCCAGATGCGCCGGATGCGATTTCACGACGACCGGACAGCCCGCCGCGAACGCGGAAGCGGTATCGCCGCCCGCCACCGAAAACGCCAGAGGAAAATTGCTCGCGCCGAACACGGCCACCGGGCCCACCGGTATCTTTTGCAAACGCAGATCCGAGCGCGGCAGCGGTTTTCTGTCCGGCTGCGCGGAATCGAGCGTGGCAGAGAGCCAGCGGCCCTCCCGCACGAGCGATGCGAACAGCCGCAACTGCCCGACAGTGCGGGCGCGCTCGCCTTCCAGACGCGCTTTCGGCAGCGCCGATTCGGCCATCGCGCGCTCGATCAGCGTGTCGCCCAGCGCGATGATGTTGTCGGCGATCGCCTCGAGAAACTGCGCGCGCGTTTCGAAAGGCGCGTGGCGATAGTCGTCGAAGGCCGCTTCGGCGAGTTCGCAGGCGCGCGCGACTTCCGCCGCGCCGCCGCCGCCGAACGGGGGCTCCAGATCGGCGTTGCGCGCGGGGTCGAACGCGCGGAGTGTGGCGTCGGTGCCCCGCACGGCCGATGCGCCGATCAGCATGTCTCCGGTGATCTTCATGTCAGCTCCTCATCTCTGTTGGCGGTGAGCGGCAGGCGCGTGGCGCGGCCGCCCGCTAAAGCGAGTGACCCGCGGCCCGCGCAAGTGTTCCGCGCGAGCCATGCGAGCCGCCGTCGAGGGCGGTGAAGCAAACGCGATGCGCGGTCGAGGCGAAGCGGCTGCCCCGTCCTCCCGCGACGCAAAAACTATAGGCGCGACGGACCGCTTGTCAAAGCGCGCCTTCAGGACTTCGCGGCGGGCGTCGCGTGCTTCCTGAACGTGATGTGCGCGATGCGCCGCACCAGAAGCGCTGCCACCAGCGCGGCGACGGCCGTCAGCATCACGCCGATGTGGATCGACTGCACGAGCGCGTCGCGGGCGGCGTCGATGAGCGCGGACGCATCGAGGCCGGCGGCGTTCAGCCCGGCGAACAGACGCTCGCGCAACGCTTCGTCGACGAGAATGCGCGGGTCCGACAGGCGCGGCAGCCATTGCGCCGACACCGGCGGGCCGAGCACGCTCACCGTGCGCGCCACGACGCTTGCATAGTGATGCGCGACGATCGTGCCGACGATGCTCGTGCCCATCATCCCGCCGACCATGCGGGTCGACTGCAGAAGCGCCGTCGTGATGCCGAAGCGCTCGCGGCCCGCGATCTCCTGCCCGAAGATGTTCATGTTGTTCAGAATGAAACCGAGGCCGATGCCGGTCGCGGCCATCGGCAGCTCGATCCACAGATGCGGCGTCGACTCGCGCGCGAACGCAAGCCCGGCCGACGCGAGCAGCAGCAGCGTGAAGCCGATCGACAGGATGTTCACCGGCTTCTTCATGTGGATCACGATGCGCGTGTTGATGAAGCTGCCGAGCGCGATGCACGCGGCGATCGGCGTCGCGAGCAGCCCCGCGGACTGCGGCGAGAGGCCGAATCCGCCTTGCAGCAGAAGCGGCGCGAAGAAGATCAGCGAGAACATCACGAAGCCCGCCAGAAACGACAGCGTGAAGAGCGTGTTGAGCTGCGAATCGCGGAAAATGTCGAGCGGGATGATCGGATGCGTCGCGCGCCGCTCGCAGATCAGGAGCGCCACCGCGCACACCGCCACGCCGATCGCCAGCGCGATATTCGCGGTCGTGACGCCGTCCTTGGGCAACGCCTCGATCAGCGCCTGGAAGCCGCCGAGCACCAGCGCGACGAGCGCGGCGCCCGTCCAGTCGATCTTCACGCCGCCCTCGCGCGGGCGATGCAGGTTAGGCAGATGCGACCAGATGAAGTAGAGCGCCGCCGCGCCGACCGGCAGATTGACGAGAAAGGTCGAGCGCCAGCCCCAGTGCTGGCTCATCCAGCCGCCGAGCGACGGCCCCGCCGCCGTGCCGATGCCGTAGGCCGCCGCGAGCACCACCTGCCAGCGCACGCGGGTGCGCGGATCGGGAAACAGGTCGGGAATGGACGCGAACGCGGTGCCGACCATCATCCCGCCGCCGACGCCCTGCAACCCGCGCGCGAGCACGAGAAACAACATGCTGGGCGCGAGCCCGCACAGCACCGACGCGACCGTGAACGTGATCACCGCCGCGATCACGAAGCGCTTGCGCCCGAAATAATCGCCGAGCCGCCCGAACACGGGCACCGTGACGACCGACGCAAGCAAGTAAGCGCTCGCGATCCACGCGTAGAACTCGAAGCCGTGCAGTTCCGCGACGATCGACGGCAACGCGGTGCTGACCACCGTCTGATCGAGCGCAACGAGCATGTTGACGAGACCGATGCCGAGCATCGCGTAGAGAGCGGTTCTGAATGGCAGGGCGTGCGGCGTTTGAGTCACGGTCGGGCGGGCGGTCTGGAGAAATGCTAAAAAGAGGTCGCGCCTGGCATTTTTAAGCAGGCGCTGATGCCGAAGAATCACGAATTGTACGGCCTGCTTTGCGCCAGATCGACTTATCGTAAAAAAGCCGCGCTGCAAAGCGTGGCGTGCGCTCTATGATGCGAAGTCACGAAAGGCGGCGCATGCCGTACGCCACTCGATCGTTACATGGGGAAAACCGTCATGTTCAAACGCATTCTCGTCGCCATCGACGGCAGCCGGACTTCCGAGCGCGCCTTCGCGGCAGCGCTCGATCTCGCCGTCACGCATCAGGCGGTCGTGCAGCCGTATTACGTGGTCGAAGCCGGGCCGATGTATCTCGATGTGCCCGGCTACGATCCCTCCGCGCTCCATTCGAGCCTGATGGAGCAAGGCGCTTCGCTCGCGCGCGAAGCCGCCGGGCAGATGAAGGCGCGCGGCGTCACCGGCGAAGTCGTGACGGTCGAAGCCACCGCGAGCGACGACGTCGCGTCGCTGATCATCGAGGCGGCGCACGCCTTCAATGCCGATCTGCTGATCATGGGCACGCACGGCCGCAAGGGTTTTCAGCGGCTCATTCTCGGCAGCGTGGCCGAGCGCTGTCTCCGTCAGGCAACGCTCCCCGTGCTGCTTATTCCATCGGCAGCGGGCGAACCGGCTGAAAAAGCAACTACGTAAAGTATTAAAAGTTTGACCAATGCCCTGGCCGCGTCAATTTTTCGCGTCGCCGGGGTGAAGGCCTATGGGAGAATCGATTTGTCATTCATCAATAAATCGACGTTCCATGACCGCCATGTCCGACCTCACCCGCGCGCGCCGCAACTCGGCGCACTGCTCGACCTGTGCCATGCGCCATCTCTGCATGCCAGAGGGGCTGAGCGCGAACGACATCGCCAAACTGGAAAACATCATCTCGGTGACGCGCAAGGTCAAGCGCGGCGACACGCTCTTTCGCACCGGCGACCGCTTCGATTCCCTCTTCGCCGTGCGCTCCGGATCGATCAAGACGGTCGTCACGCATGACGGCGGCCGCGAACAGGTCACGGGACTGCTGCTCGCGGGCGATGCGCTCGGCTTCGAAGGCATCGAGGAAGGCGAGCATACGTGCGACGCGATCGCGCTGGAAGACAGTTCCGTCTGCGTGGTGCCCTATTCGCTCTTCGAGCGCATGTGCCGCGAAACCGACGCGCTGCAAAAGCGCTTGCATCGCATGATGAGCCATGCGGTGAACCGCGAGGCGAATCACGTCGTGAGGCTCGGCATGTTGCGGGCGGACGAGCGCGTCGCGCGCCTGTTGCTCGATCTCTCGTCGCGACTCGCGAAGCGTGGCTATGCGTCCTCGGAATTCACGTTGCGCATGACGCGCGACGACATGGGCAGCTATCTCGGCATGACGCTCGAGACCGTAAGTCGCACGCTGTCGCGCTTCGACAAGGCGGGCCTTATTGAAACGCAGGGCAAGTTCATTCGCATTCGCGATTTCGAAGCGCTGCGCGCCGTCTGACGGCGCATCACCCACCATTATTGCTTCTGCAGGAATAATCGACGCCCATATTCCGGTTGGCACGCGCTTCGCTACAGTTTAGTCTCTTTGGTTCGGCCAAAACGCGCGGTCTGGCGCCCGTTTCGGTCGAATGCGAAGCCAACTGGCCAGCCACGGAGATTGGGCGACATGAACCGCGAACCTTCCCTGCGTCATCCGCTGCTCGAGCGCCTCGCTGAGGCGCGCCGCGTCACCGACGAGCTTTTCGACGTCGTCCGGCCCGAGCACCTTTACGACAGGCCGATCGCCGAGCGGCATCGCATCGTCTTCTATATCGGGCATCTCGAAGCCTTCGACCGCAATCTGTTCGACCAGCGGCTATTCGACCTGCCGAGTCCGAATCCCGCCTACGACCAGCTTTTCGCCTTCGGCATCGATCCGGTGGACGGCGGCTTGCCTGCCGATCAGCCCGCCGACTGGCCCTCGCTCGACGAAATTCGCGCGTACCGGGACACGGTCCGCGCCGAAATCGACGCGCATTTCGATCCGATCAGGCTCACCGCGAAGCCCCTTTCCGCCCACGAACCGCCCGCGAAACTGCTCGAAGTCGCGATCGAGCACCGGTTGATGCATGCGGAAACGCTCGCGTACATGTTGCATCAATTGCCGGTCGATAGAAAAAACGCGCCATCGGATGCGCGCTCGGATCGCAGCTCCGAGCGGCAACTCATGCAACAGACCGTTCGCGTGCCGGCCGGAACCGCGACACTCGGACTCGCGCGCGAAAGCGGCCGGTTCGGCTGGGACAACGAATTCGGCGAGGAACGCATCGACGTGCCCGCGTTCGAGATCGACCGTCATATGGTAACGAACGGCGACTATTTGCGTTTCATCGACGCCGGCGGCTACTGGACTCGCGATTTCTGGGACGATGCCGACTGGGCGTGGAAGGAAGAGCAGCGCATCGCGCATCCGGCCTTCTGGATTCCCGGCGGCGACAGCGATCCGCAGAACGCGTGGACGCTGCGCACGATGTTCGATGAAATTCCGCTGCCGCCCGACTGGCCCGTGTACGTGAGCCACGCCGAAGCGAAGGCGTATGCGCGCTGGGCGGGCAAATCGTTGCCGACCGAGGCGCAGTGGCAGCGCGCGGCGTCGGGCGCGCCGCATGTCGCGGAAGGCAATTTCGATTTCCGCCGATGGGACCCGTCGCCGGTGCAGGCGCATCCGGAAAATCGCAGCGAGTTCGGCGTCGAAGGACAATTCGGCAATGGCTGGGAATGGACATCGACCGAGTTCGGCCCGCTGAACGGCTTCGAGCCGTTTCCGTTCTATCTTGGCTACTCGGCGAATTTCTTCGACGGCAAGCACTTCGTGATCAAGGGCGGTTCGCCGCGCACCGCGGCTTGCATGTTGCGGCCGAGTTTCCGCAACTGGTTCCAGGGGCACTATCAGTATGCGTATGCGGGATTCCGGTGCGTGAAGAACTGAATTGAAGGCATGAGTCGAAAAGAAGCCTCGGCTCATGCGCTTGCGCCGCTTAGCGTTAGGGAATTTCCCTGAAACCCCATCTTTTCCGTTGCCTTGCCGCGCGCTTGCGCGTTAATGTAAGCGCTAACACCTCGTCTGTTCCACCCCTCCCCGACAAATTTTTGCATGCTACCGCTTAAAACGCCAAAAAATGTAAGCGCTAACTCTTCACGGTCCGACGGGATTCCAGCCGCTCGAATCGTCGTCGCCGGCAGCGCGAACATGGATCTCGTCGTGCACGGGGAGCGTCTTCCCGCACGTGGCGAAACCTTGCTGGGGAGCGCGTTCGCCACATTCGCCGGCGGGAAGGGCGCGAATCAGGCAGTCGCGGCGGCGCGTCTCGGCGCATCGGTGGCGATGCTCGGCTGCATCGGCGACGACGCCTTCGGCACGCAACTTCGCGAAGGCCTGCGCAGCGAGCACATCGACACCGCGCACCTGCACACGGCCAATCAAACGTCGAGCGGCATCGCCGTCATCACGGTCGCCGCGGACGGCGCGAATACCATCGTCGTTTCGCCCGGCGCCAATGCCGCGTTCACGGCCGGTCATGTCGATGCGGCGCAAGACGCCATCGACGGCGCGGCCATGCTGATTTGCCAACTCGAAGTGCCGCTCGACACGGTTCGGCACGCAATCTCGGTCGCGGCGCGGCGCGGCACGCCGGTGCTGCTGAACCCGGCTCCGGCACAGCCGCTTCCGGACGCGCTTTACCGGCAGGTGAGTGTTCTCGTTGTCAACGAAACCGAAGCCCGCTTGCTGACCGACGTGACCGTCGACAGCCCGGAGTCCGCGCGCGAAGCCGCAGCACGCCTGCGCGCGAAAGGCGTGGAGACGGTGATCGTCACGCTCGGCGCGGCGGGCGTCTGGTATTCGACCGATTCGGAGGAAGGCCATCTGCCCGCGCCGCGCGTCGATGCGATCGACACGACCGCCGCCGGCGACACCTTCGTCGGCGGCTTCGCGGCCGAGTGCGTGCGCGGCGCGAGCATCCGCGACGCAATCGACTTCGGACAGCGCGCCGCGGCGCTCAGCGTCACGCGTGAGGGCGCGCAGGCATCCATCCCGACGCAGGCCGAAGTGCGGGTGCAAGCCACGCTCGCGGCCGCGCTTCGATAGCCCCGGCTGCGCGACATCGCAGCCCATCACAAAACGATACGGAGACGACATCATGAACCTGACCCCCGCACCCGAGCAGGCACCGCCACGCGTGCGCCGCGCCCAGATCGTGGCGCTCACATTGCTGATGGTGAGCGGCATCGTCAACTATCTCGACCGGGGCACGCTCGCGGTCGCCAATCCGTTGATCCGCAAGGATCTCGGTCTCTCGCTCGGCGAAATGGGACTGCTGTTGTCGGCGTTCTCCTGGAGCTACGCGCTCTTTCAATTGCCGGTCGGCGGCCTCGTCGATCGCATCGGCCCGCGCAGGCTGCTGGGATTCGGCCTCATCGTCTGGTCGCTCGCTCAGGCCGCGGGCGGCATCGTGTCCACGTTCGGCTGGTTCGTCATCGCGCGCATCGTGCTCGGCATCGGCGAGTCGCCGCAGTTTCCCTCGGCGGCGCGCGTCGTGAGCAACTGGTTTCCGCTGCGTGCGCGAGGCAAGCCGACCGGCATTTTCAATTCCGCGTCGCCGCTCGGCACGGCGCTCGCACCGTTGTGCCTGTCGGTGCTCGTCGTCGAGTTCCACTGGCGCTGGGCGTTCATCATCACCGGCGCGCTCGGCCTCGCGGTCGCCGCAATCTGGCTCGCGGTCTATCGCGACCCGAAGCCGTCGACGCTGACGCCGGAGGAATTGCAGTACCTGAAAGGCGACGTCGCCGCGTCGAAACCCGCCGAGAGCCTGAGCTTCGCGGACTGGCGCGCGCTCTTCTCGAACCTCACGACGTGGGGAATGCTGATCGGCTTCTTCGGCTCGGTGTATCTGAACTGGGTCTATCTGACCTGGCTGCCCGGCTATCTGACGATGCAGCGCCACATGACGCTGATTCACACGGGCATCGCCGCCTCCGTGCCGTTCTTCTGCGGCTTTCTCGGCGCGCTGTGCGCGGGATGGTTTTCCGACCTCATCACGAAAAGGAGCGCGCAGCCGGTGGCCAGCAGGCGCAACGCGGTCGTCATCGCGATGCTCGGCATGGTGGCGTTCACCGTGCCGGCCGCGCTCGTCGAAAGCAATACGATCGCCATCGTCTGCATCTCCGTGGTGATCTTTCTCGCCAACGCGGCATCCGCCTGCTCATGGGCGCTCGCGACGGCGGCGGCGCCGGCCAATCGCGTCGGCTCGCTCGGCGCGATCCAGAACTTCGGCGGCTTTCTCGGCGGCGCGCTCGCACCGATTCTCACCGGCTATATCGCCCAGACGTGGTCCTTCGTGCCGGCGCTGCTGACGGCTGCCGTGATCGCCTTCGTCGGCGCGATGAGCTATCTGTTCCTCGTGCGCAAGCCGATCGAAAACGACGCGCAACCGGGCAGCCCCGTACGCGCAGCCGCCGACGAGCGGCCCGTTCAACCCTGACAAGGACAATACCGACATGACCCTCCCCACTTCCCCGGCGCGCGCGTCGCAATCGATCGAAGGCATCGTGCCCGTGATGCTGACGCCCTTCGACGACGCCGGCGCCATCGACTATGCCGGGCTCGAACGGCTGATCGAGTGGTATCTCGCCCATGGCTCGGACGCGCTCTTCGCCGTGGCGCAGTCGAGCGAGATGCAGTTCCTGAGTCTCGCGGAGCGCGCGGCGCTCGGCCGCTTCGTGGTCGAGCGCGTGGCCGGTCGCGTGCCGGTGGTGGTGTCGGGCCATATCAGCGACGATCCCGATGCGCAAGCCGAGGAGCTCGCCGCCGCGGCAGCGACGGGCGCGGACGGCATCGTGCTGGTGACGAACCGGCTCGACCCGCGCCGCGAAGGCGCGCAAGCGTTCTCGGCGAACCTGCGCCGGCTGATGAGCCGCCTGCCTTCGGACATTCCGCTCGGGCTGTACGAATGTCCTGCTCCGTACCGGCGCCTGCTGTCCGACGACGAGCTCAGAATGTGCATCGACACCGGCCGTTTCGTGATGCTGAAGGATGTGAGTTGCGATCTCGAAACGGTGAAGCGCCGCGTCGCGCTGGCGAAGGGATCGCCGATGAAAATCCTGAACGCGAATGCCGCGATCGCCTGGGATGCGATGAAGGCCGGATCGGCGGGATTCAACGGCGTGTTCACGAACTTCCATCCCGACCTGTACAACTGGCTGCGCAATCGCGCCGGCGAAAACCCGGCGCTCGCCGGCGAGCTTTCGACGTTTCTCGTGCTCGCGGCGGTATCCGAGGCGCTCGGTTATCCGGCGCTCGCGAAGCTGTATCACCAGCGCATCGGCACGTTCGGGTCGATCCGCTGCCGCGCGATCGACTACGACGTGCGCGAGCGTTTCTGGGCGCTCGACGCGGTGCTCGACAAGATCGTCGAGGGCACGGAGCATTTCCGCGCGCGCATCGCGGCCGGAGCCTGACGCATGCATTGCGCTGCCCCGCCGCGGGTAAGATGACGGGCTCATCCTACGAAGCCAAAGCGTCGATGCCTCGCTCCTCCGAATCCGCCTCTGCTCTCGAAGAAGAATCGTCGCCGGCCGGGCGGCCTGCCGGCGTGCGCACGCGCCGCGGCACCGGGCGCACGGTGCTGTCCGATGTGGCGAAGCGCGCGGGCGTCTCCACGGCGACGGTATCGCGCGTCTACAACGAGCCCGGCAAGGTGTCCGACAGCGTGCGCGAGCGCGTCGAGCGGGCTGCGCTGGAGCTGAACTGGTTTCCGAATGCGGCCGGGCGCGCGCTCGCGTCCACACGCAGCCATATCGCGGGCATCGTCATTCCGACGCTCGACGATCAGGTGTTCGCCTCGCAGGTGAGCGGCATGCAGGCCGCGTTCGCGGCGCGCGGCATCACGCTTTTTCTCGGCTGCTCGAATTACGATCCGAAGGAAGCGCTCTCCCAGGTTCACGCGATGCTCGCGCGTGGCGTGGAGGCGATCGCGGTCGTGGGCGAGGCGCATCCGCCCGCGCTCTTCGACGCGCTGCGCGTCTGGCGCGTGCCCTATGTCGTGCTGTATGCATGGCGCGAGGGCAGTCCGCATGACTGCATCGGCTTCGACAACCGCGGCGCGTATGAAGAGATCACCGAGCATCTCGTCGGGCTCGGACACCGGTCGTTCGCCGTCTGCATTCAGCCCACGCGCGACAACGACCGCGTGCAGGCGCGGCTCGAAGGCATTCGCCGCGCGTTGGAGCGTCATGGACTCGCGGTGCGCCCGGAGCATCTGGTCGAAGGCGAATCCACGCTCGCTTTCGGCCGTCGTGCGTTGCGCTCGCTTTGGCAACAGCCGGGGCCGCGTCCGACGGCGGTGATCTGCGGCAACGACCATATCGCGCTCGGCGTCTTGCGGGAAGCGGAAGAGTTGGGCATCGCGATTCCCGAGCAGCTTTCGGTGACCGGCTTCGACGATCTCGCGATCGCACGCGAAGCGCGCCCGCCCCTCACGACGATGCATGTCGATACGCGCGAGATCGGCACGGTCGCCGCGCGGCATCTGCTCGACGCGCTGGATGGCCGCGCGACGGGACAAGGGTTTGCGGTGCCGGCCGCGTTGAAAGTGCGCGGGTCGACCGGTCCGTGCCCCGATGAAGCCAGCAAACGATGATGTGCGTCGTGGCGACGCCTCCATGCTTCTGCGATGCGTCGCGCATGGAGAACCCATGCGCCGTCAGTCGCCGCCGGTGCAAAGCTCGATCACGTCGAGCAATGCGCGCTTGAGGGCGTTGTCCGAACGCACATAGGCAAGCCCGATGTCCGCCGTGTGGCCGCGCAGTTCGAGCGGCCGGGCCACGACCTTCGGCGGCAACGCCATCGCCGCGGCCGACGGAATCACCCCGATGCCGAGCCCGGCCGACACCAGCGCGAGCATCGTCGAGAATTCGCCCAGTTCCTGCGCGATGTCCAGATCCGCGCCCTCGCGCTTCAGCGCCACCAGCATGTCGTCGTGAAAGCCCGGCGCGTAACGCCGCGCGAGCACGAACGCGGGAAAGCCCCGCAGATCGGGCGGCCGGATCACGCCCTGCGCGGCGAGCGTGTGATCGTCGGGCAGCGCGACGACGAACGGCTCCTGCAGCACGACGCGGATTTCCAGGCCGCTGCCGCTCACCGGCAGACGAATCAGTCCGAAATCGAGCTGATCGTTTTGCAGTGCGGCGATCTGATCCGGCGTCGCCATGTCCTTCAATTCGAGCGTGATGAGCGGATAGCGCGCGTGCATCGTGCGAATCAGCGCCGGCAGCAGCCTCGGCAGCACCGACGACACGAACGCGATACGCAACGTGCCGATTTCGCCTCGCGCCGACAGCCGCGCGGTTTGCTCCGCGCGCCCGGCCTGATGCAGCGTCGCGCGCGCCTCGGGCAAAAAGAGCTGGCCGGTGGCGCTCAGCACGACCTTGTGACGGTCGCGTTCGAAAAGCCGCACGTCCAGTTCCTCTTCGAGCGCCTTGATCTGCATGCTGAGCGCCGGCTGCACGATGCACAGGCGCTGCGCAGCCCGCCCGAAATGCAGTTCCTCGGCCAGCGCGACGAACGCCCGCAGATGCTTCAGTTCCATGGAATCCCCGTCTACGGCACCAAACGCCCGTTATCACGATTCATGATAACAGCGTCATGAAAGACTATTGGCGCGACTTCCGTTCTTCGGGTGAACTACACGCATTCGGAGACAAAACGCATCTGCAACGAGATTCGCCGCCAAAACAATGAAAGAGACACTCAAACTGTTCAGCCTGCATGGCAGGCGCGCCCTGATCACCGGCTCCGGGCGCGGCATCGGCCTGGCGCTCGCGCGCGGCCTCGCGGGCGCGGGTGCTTCGATCGTGATCAACGATCGCAATGAGCCGAAGGCCGCCGAGATCGCCGCGCGGCTGCGCGACGAAGGCATCGACGCCGATTTCGCCGTGTTCGACGTCACCGACCGCGAGCAGGTCGGCGCGGCGATCGATCGCGTCGAGAACGACATCGGCGCGATCGACATTCTGATCAACAACGCGGGCATCCAGCGCCGGGCGTCGCTCGAAAGCTTCGACGCACGCGACTGGAACGACCTGCTGCGCGTGAATCTCGACGGCGTGTTCCAGGTCTCGCAGGCCGTGGCGCGGCACATGCTGGCGCGCGGGCGCGGCAAGATCGTCAACATCGGATCGGTGCAGAGCGAGCTGGCGCGGCCGGGCATCGCACCCTACGCGGCGACCAAGGGCGCCGTTCGCATGCTCACCAAGGGCATGTGCGCGGAATGGGCGTCGCGCGGCATCCAGGCCAACGCGATCGCGCCCGGCTATTTCGAGACCGATCTCAATCGCGCGCTCATCGACGATGCGGCGTTCTCGGAATGGCTCTGCAGACGCACGCCGGCGGGCCGCTGGGGCCGCGTCGACGAACTGTGCGGCGCGGCGGTGTTTCTCGCGTCGGCGGCGTCGGATTTCGTGAACGGCCAGACGCTTTTCGTCGATGGCGGATTGACCAGCGTGGTCTGAGCCGGACCGAGCCCAACGAGGAGACAAGAACATGCATGACTCACGCGCAAGCCGAAGCCGCCGCATCCGTGCGCTCGCCGGCCTGACACTGGCCGTCGCGGCGTATGCGTCGCACGCGGCCGACTGGATCGTGTCGGGCAACGACGGCAAATATCAGCGGGTCGAGGGCCGCGACACGTATCCGGACAATCCCGTGCCGGACACGTTGACGCTTCTCGACGCGAGCCGCTTTCCCCCGCAGGTCAAGGCGCAGGTGGAAGTCGAGAACGGCATCCAGGGCCCGCCGCAGGCGGTCGCCATCACGCCCGACGCGAGCGTCGCGCTGGTCGGCGCGCCCACGCGCTACGACCGTGAGGCGAAGAAGTTGCTGATGGATACGTTCGTCCAGGTGATCGACCTGCGGGCGACGCCGCCCGCCGTGACGCGGCTCGATATCGCCAGCCATCCGCAGGGCATCGCCATCGACCGGAGCGGGCGGCTCGCGCTCGTCGCCTGCGTCGACGGCAGCGTCGCGGTGCTCGGCATCGACGGGAATCGCGTGACGCTCGTCGACACGATGAAGATCGCGCAGAAGCGGCTCGCCGGCGTGAGCTTCACGCACGACGGCGCGCATGCGCTCGTCGCGTTGCGCGATGAACAGGGCGTCGCCGTGCTCGACATCGCCGACGGCCGCGTGACCGACAGCGGCGTGCGTCTTTCGAGCGGCGTCGCGCCCTACACGATCGACGTATCGGGCGACGGCAAGTGGGCCGTCGTCAGCGATGTCGGGCTGGCCGGCCTGCCCTCCTACGCAGGCAAGCTCGCGGGCGATGCGGACGTGATCACGCTCATCGACGTTTCGCGCACGCCGTTTCGCACGGTTCAGCATGTGACGGTGCCGTCGCTGCCCGAAGGCGTGGCGATCTCGCCCGACGGCAAATGGATCGGCGTACAGGCGATGGACGGCTCCAACCTCACGCCCGACAACCCCGGACGCCACGCGCGCGGCAAGGTGCTGCTGTTCGCGATCCGCGACGGTCAGGCCGTGAAGGCCGCCGAAGCGCCGGGCGGCGAGGCGGCGCAGGGCATCGTCTTCACCGCGGACAGCAAGTATCTGATCGTGCAGTTCAACGTCGAGAAGCAGCTCGCGTTCTACGCCGTGAACGGCGGGCATCTGCGCGACACCGGACAACGGATTTCACTGACGGGCGGACCGTCTTCGCTGCGCACGACGCCGCGCTGACGCGCCCATCGTTCACTCAACGAGCAACAGGAGAGAAGCATGCGTACGCCCAGCGCCGAACGCAGGAACGTGATCGTCTTCAGAAAGCTGCCGGACGATCTGCTCGACCGCATCCGGACGAGGCACGAGGTGACCGTCGCCGACCCGCGCCGCGCCGATGAACTGCCGCGCTTCCGCGAAGCGCTCGGCTCGGCCGACGGCCTGATCGGCTCCAGCTACAGGCTCAGCGCCGACGAACTCGCGCGCGCCCCGCGGCTGAAGGTGATTTCGAGCATTTCGGTCGGCGTCGACAATTACGATCTCGCGCATCTCAAACAGCGCGACATCACGCTCTGTCACACGCCCGGCGTGCTGACCGAGACGACCGCGGACACGGTGTTCGCGCTGATCGTCGCGACGTCGCGCCGCCTCGTCGAACTGTCGAATCACGTGCGCGAAGGCCGCTGGACGCGCAATATCGGCGAAGACCTGTTCGGCTGGGACGTGCACGGCAAGACCCTCGGCGTGCTGGGTTTCGGGCGCATCGGCCAGGCGGTGGCCCGGCGCGCGGCGCTCGGCTTCGGCATGCCGGTCCTGTTCCACGATCCGTTCGACGTGCCGGTCCCCGCGATGCTCGCCGGCCACGCGCGGCGCGCATCGTTCAGCGATGTGCTCGCGCAGGCGGACATCGTCGCGCTGACGCTGCCGCTCTCGGACGACACGCGCGGGCTGATGGATGCGCAGGCGTTCGCCGCGATGAAGCCCGACGCGATCTTCGTGAACGGCTCGCGCGGGGCGATCGTGCGGGAGGATGCGCTGCTCGCCGCGCTCGATCGAGGCCATCTGCGCGCCGCCGGACTCGACGTGTTCGCCATCGAGCCGCTCGCGCAGGATTCGCCGCTGCGCACGCATCCGAAAGTCACGCCGCTTCCGCACATCGGGTCGGCGACCCACGAAACGCGGCGTGCGATGGCCGAGCTCGCGACCGACAATCTGCTGCGCGCGCTCGATGGCGAAACGCCCGTCGCCGCGTTCGATCTCTCGAAGCACTGACCCACGATCCCGACCATGCCTCATTCGATTCCTTCCCTGTGCGGCTCGCTCGCCGGACAGCCCTTCACCTTCAACGTGAAGGTGCACAACGCGGCGTACCGGGCGCTCGGCGTCGACTACACGTTCGTCAGCTTCGGCGTGCAGGACGCGGCCGGCGCGGTCGACGCGATGCGCACGCTCGGCATCCGTGGACTGAACGTGACGATGCCGCACAAGCAGGCGGTGATACCGCATCTCGATGCGCTCGACGAAACCGCCCGCGAGATCGGCGCGGTGAATACCATCGACAACCGCGACGGCCATCTCACCGGCTACAACACGGATTGCGTCGGCGCCGTGCGCGCGCTCGAAGAAGCGACGCCGCTCGAAGGCCGGCGTGTCGCGCTGCTGGGCGCGGGCGGCGCGGCCCGCGCGATCGCGTGGGGCGTGCGGCGCGCCGGCGCCCGGATCACCGTGTTCAACCGCACCGCATCGCGCGGCCAGTCGCTCGCCAACGACTTCGGCCTCGCGTTCGGCGGCGATCTCGGCGACTTCGATCCGCACGCGTTCGATGTCGTCGTGAACGCGACCGCCGCCGGATTTCGCGCGCCGGAGGTGAATCCGTTGCGCGCCGCGCAGCTTGCGCCGCATCTCGTCGTGATGGACGCGGCGTTCATCCCGGTCCGCACGAAGCTGATCCGCGATGCCGCCGAACGCGGCTGCCGCGTGATCGCCGGCACGCGCATGCTGTTGCATCAGTTCTGCGGTCAGGTGGAGCTTTACACGGGCAAGGCAGCGCCGCTCGACGCGATGAGCGCCGCCCTGCTCGACGAAATCGCGCGGGTGGGCTGAGCCGCGTCGCCTATCGGGAAAAGTCAGCGGTCCCGCATCTCGCGCGAAGACGAGAACGGGGCCGTCGCCAGAAGTTGCAAGCACGGAGAGAGACATCATGAAACAGCAAGGCATCGCCGCCGCCAGCGGCATCCCGCACGACACGAGCACCAGCCGCGACCCGGTCACGACGCGCGATCTGTATCGCGCCGCGTGGGCCGCATCGCTCGGCAGCGCGCTCGAATACTACGATTTCGCGCTCTACAACCTCGCGTCGGCGCTGATCTTCGGGCCGCTGTTCTTCCCGTCGAGCGATCCCGCCATCGGTCTGATCGCGAGCTTCGGCGCGTATTTCCTCGGCTTCGCGATCCGGCCGGTGGGCGGCATCATCTTCGGTGCGCTCGGCGACCGCTACGGGCGCAAGTTCGTGCTGATGGCGACGATCCTGTTGATGGGCGTCGCCAGCACGCTGATCGGCCTGTTGCCGACCTACGCGAGCGCGGGCATTTGGGCGCCGGTCCTGCTGGTCGGCTGCCGCCTGCTGCAAGGGCTCGGCGCGGGCGCGGAACAGGCGGGCGCCGCCGTGCTGATGGCCGAATACGCACCCGCGAAACGACGCGGCTACTTCGCGGCGCTCCCGTTCATGGGCGTGCTGCTCGGCACGGTGATGGCGGCCGCGATCTACTTCGCGCTGGTGCGCGTCGAGGACGTCTCGCAGAGCTGGCTGTGGCGCGTGCCGTTCCTGCTGAGCGTGCTCATCATCGCGGTGGCGATCTGGATCCGGCTCAAGCTGAAGGAATCGCCGTCATTCGCGAAGCTCGAAGCGCGGCATCAGATCAATGACAGCCCGCTCAAGCATCTGATCAAACATTCGAAGCCGACGCTGCTCAAGGTCATCGGCATGCGCATGGCCGAGAACGGCGGCTCGTCGATCTATCAGTCGCTCGCGATCAGCTACATGGCGACCGCGACGGGCCTCAAGGGGCCGATCGGACCGATCGCGCTGCTGCTCGCGGGCGTGTCGGGCGCGGTGATCATTCCGCTCACCGGCAAGCTCAGCGACCGCTTCGGACGCGTGCCCGTCTATCGCGCCTTCGCGCTGTATCAATTGCTGCTGGCCTATCCGACATGGTGGGTGCTGAGCCAGGGCAACGCGTCGGCGAGCATCGCGATGCTGTGTGTCGCGCTCGCGGGCGTATGGGGCATGTTCGCCACGCAAGGGGCGCTGCTGCCCGAGCTATTCGGCGCGCAGCATCGCTACGCGGGCGTCGCGGTGGGACGCGAAGTGTCGGCGGTCATCGCGGGCGGCGTCGCGCCGCTGCTGGGCGCATCGATCATCGCCTGGGCGACCGCGCACTGGGGCGGCAGCGAAGGCCGCATTCTCGCGTGGATTCCGCTTGCCAGCTACGTCGCGATTCTGAGTCTGATCGGCGTCGTGACGACGTACTACACGCCCGAGACGCGCGGACGCGATCTCGACGATCTGCGCGACGCCGCGGATATCGGTTAGCCGGACGGACACGGTTCGCTCCAGCGGCTAGGCGAGCAGCGGCAACGCATCCGCGAGCGACAGCACCGTCGTGCGCGAATCGAACGCGGTGGAGAACAGATGTTCGTGCACCACCTGATCCGGGTCGTAGCAGCAGTCCTTGACCGTGTACAGGCGGAAGTCGGCGTCGCTCGCATACGCGACCGACGACAGCACGACCCCGGTCGACGCAATGCCGACCATGATCAGCGAGTCCACACCTCGTGCGCGAAGCCGTGCCTCCAGACCGGTGCCGAAGAACACGCTGGCCCGGTGCGCGACGATGAGCGGCTCGTCGGGCTGCTGGGCCAATTCCGGCGCGGTCCGGTCGTCGGTGAAGAGACCGAGCCGCTTGATTCCCTGCCCGTTCTTGTTCAACGGGCTGACTTCCGGGTAGCCCGGGCCGAACCGGAGATTGGCGAAATAAACGCCGACGCCCCTGGCCCGCGCTGCGTCGCACAGCGTGCGCGTATTGGCGAGCAAGGACGGCGCGACTGAGGGAAAGAGCCCGAGAATATCGGTCTGGTAATGCATGACGACGAGCGCGGTTCGCGCGGGAACGATTGCCGGAATCTGCGAGTTCATGCGCTGCCCGGACAGTGCTGCCATGTACGCCTCTCCTTTGCTGAAACAGCATGCGATATCGTCACGCCCGTGACAGTAAAGGCCGCTAGGCTTCGCCCGGCCCGCGCTTTGCGTGTGCCAGCGCCAAGGCCAGTCTCGCCCCCACTTCGGCATTGTGTTTCACGATCGCGATGTTGGTCGACAGACTGCTCCCGTTCGACAGCGCGTGGATGCGGGCCAGCACGAAGGGCGTCAGCGCCTTGCCGGTGATGCCTTGCGCCGTCGCCTCGACGAGCGCCTGGCGTGTCAGCGCATCGATCTCTTCGACCGCCATCGCCGATGCTTCCGGCACCGGCGTGCTCAACACGACGCCGCCCGCGAGGCCCAAGTCCCACTTGGTGCGGATGAAGCGGGCCTGCTGCGCCGCATCGTCCAGCCTGAAGTCCGCGCGAAAGCCGCTGTCGCGCGTATAGAACGCGGCAAAGTTGTCTTGCCCGCAGCTCAGCACCGGCACGCCGTGCGTCTCCAGATATTCCAGCGTGAGCCCGATGTCCAGGATCGACTTCGCGCCGGCGCAGACCACCGTCACCGAGGTCGTCGCGAGTTCCTGCAGATCGGCCGAGATATCGAAGGTTTCCTGCGCGCCCCGGTGCACGCCGCCGATGCCGCCGGTGACGAATACCTCGATGCCCGCCAGCGCGGCGCATATCATCGTGCCCGCCACCGTCGTGGCGCCGGGCTCGCCGCTCGCCAGCACGGCAGGCAGATCGCGGCGACTGACCTTGTGGACCCGGTCCGAACGGCCGAGCAGTTCGAGCTCGTCGTCCGTCACGCCGATGCGGATGCGCCCGCCGATCAGGGCAATCGTCGCGGGCTCGGCCCCGGCATCGCGAATCAGCGCTTCCACTTCGCGCGCGGTGCGAATGTTCTCGGGATAAGGCATGCCGTGGGCGATGATGGTCGATTCCAGCGCCACGACGGGACGGCCCGCGGCCTGCGCGGCCGCCACGGGTGCGCTGCGGGTCAGCCAGGATCGTGCAAGGTCGGTAGCCATGTCGATGTTCTCGGCGGTCGGTGCGATTCCAGAGTATGCAGCACGAAGGTACGCAGCCGGCGAATGCGGCGTCATTGCTTCCTGAACGGCGGGTAAGGCAGTTTGCGTTGCGGATGCGCAGTCGTTTCGTCGGAAACGTCGAGTACGTCGGGCACCTCGCGCAGCGCCGAAAAGAAAGCGCCCGTCGGGAAATCATCGGCCACACAGCCTTGCACGACGATCCACCGCTCGTAGACCGTGATCCACAACGTGCTGTGTCGCCACGCCGGCAGGCTCGATGACAGCCATTGCAGACGCCGGCGCGTCGACTCCGCAATTTCGTCGTCGTATTCGAACGCACTGGGCAAGCGGCATCGGCCTTCCAGCCAGCAATCGCCGCCATGCTCCACGCGATGATGCGACTCGCCCTTCCACTCCGCCTCGCTCACGCGCGGTCCGAGCGGTTCGGGGCAATGCGCGAGCGCCGACGAAATCTGAAAGAACGGATCGTGCCCGCGGTTTTGCAGCGAATCGTCCGCATGAAGGCCGCCGCTCAGAAGCGTGAGCGCACAGAGCAGAAGAGCGCGTCTCATCGATCCCTCCAGGCGGTGTCATAAGAGAGAAGCGGCGCGCGTTCGTCAAATCGACGAACAGAGGCCAGAACAAAGCTCTGTTCGCTATGCAAACGCACACCCACGGCCGATAGAATTTCGTCCTGAATCCACGTCACGCATCCGATACTCGTCGGATCGCTTTTCCCCTCGGACTTCCAGTTCATTCAGCATGACACGGCTTGCACGGCATTACGTCCCAGAGCAACCGCAGCACGTTATCTTGCAAGGGCTCACCGGGCCCGCCTTCCTGGACGAAGGAGACTACCTGTACTTCCTCGCCTGTCTCGCGGACGCGGCGCGCGTCGCCGATCTGGCAATCCACGCGTGGGTGCTCATGCCCGACGCGATCCAGTTCCTCGTCACGCCTTCATACGAGTCGAGCGTGGCCATGGCGCTGCAGGCGGTGGGCCGTCGCTATGTCGAGACCTTCAACCGCCGCCACGGACGCCGCGGCACGATGTGGCGCGGCGAGTACCGGGCGACCGTGATCGAGCCCGAGCGTTACTTTCTGCTCGCGAGCCAGGTCATCGATCACGCACCGGTGCGCAGGCGCCTCGTAGCCGAGCCGGGACACTATCGATGGTCGAGCTACACGCACCACATCGGGTTGCGTGTCGATCGCTTCATCAAGGACCATCCGCTGTACCGGGCGCTCGGCAATACGGCGCTCGAACGTCACCATGCCTACCGCGAGCGGGTCGCACAGCCTCTCGACGAACGCGAGGTCGACAAGCTGATGCAGTCCACGCTCGAAGGCTGGGTGCTCGGCAGCGCCGCGTATTGCGAATGGGCCGCGCAGACCGCCAACCGCCGTCTGATGCCCCTGCTGCTGCGCGACCGGCCGCGCAAGGCTCGCTCGAAAAACGCGCCCGCACAGGTGAACTGAATCAGAATCACGAACGAGCGAACGAGCGAACGACGGCCGCGCTATCGAGGCGTCGGCGCGTCCTCACGAATCAACCGGCGGCGCTTCAGTTCGGCCCAGAACTCCGCCGGTATCGTCGTCCTGAAGGTCTGAAGGTTGTCGTCGAGTTGCGCCACCGTGCGCACACCCGGAATATTCGTCGGGATGGCGGGATGTCCGAGGACGAATTGCAATGCCGCGGCTTTGAGCGGGACCGCGAATTCCTCGCATACCTGCTCCATCTTGCGCACACGCGAGAGAATGTCCTCCGGCGCGCTCGCGTAGTTGTATTTCGCGCCGGGCACGGCTCCCGTCGCGAGAATGCCGCTGTTATAGCCGCCGCCGAGAATGACCGACACCTGTTGCGTCTCGCACAGCGGCAGAAAACCGTCCAGCGCGTCCTGTTCGAGCAGCGTGTAACGGCCAGCCAGCAGCAGGCAATCGAAGTCCTGCCGGCGAATGGCCTCGTGCGCGACCTGCCATTCGTTGACACCGAGCCCGACCGCCTTCACGACGCCTTCGTCGCGAAGTTTGAGCAGCGCTTTCGATGCGCCCGCCATCGCGGCCTCGAACATCTCGGGCTGACGCTGTCCGTGAGTGAAGACATCGATGTCATGGATCAACGCGATATCGATACGCTCTACAGCCAGGCGCTGCAGACTGTCCTCGATCGAGCGCATCGTGCCGTCGTAGCTGTAGTCGAAGACCGTCTCGAACGGCAGCCCGTCGACCCACGGCGCGAAGTCGATCTCGGCGCGCTTGCGCGGTCTGAGCAACCTCCCGACCTTGGTGGACAGCACGAACTGATCGCGCGGATACCATCGAAGGCCCTGCCCGCAGCGCGCTTCGCTCAGTCCGTGACCGTACATCGGAGCGGTATCGAAGTAACGCACGCCCGCGTCCCACGCTGCCTTGATCAGGGCGGCCGAATCTTCCTCGCTAATTGGTCTGAAGATGTTGCCGATCGGCGCGGCGCCGAAGCCCATCAAGGTTGTTTCGAGCCCGGAACGCGGCCATTTCCGTTTGGCGACGGGATCCATGTCTGCCTCCTTTCGTAAGTGAGCTTTGCCGGTCGCTCAGCGGACCTTCGCCGCGGCGGCGAGCTTGCGCACGCCCTCTTTCGCGTCCTCGTTCGAGTTCATGAAATTCGTCACGACATCGGTGATTGCGCCGGCCGTCACCGGAGATTGAAGTTCGCCGAAGGCCAGCGAAGGCAGGAAGCCGCCCGACTTGATCGTCGCCTGCTCGTCCGCGCGCGATTTCTTCGCGCAACTGTCGAACTTGTCCATCGGCACATCCAGCCGGACGGGTATCGAACCCTTGTTGAGACTGAACTGCTCCTGAAACGCAGGGGACATGATCGTCCTCGCCATCGCGAGCTGTCCCGGCGTCGCATCCTTCTTGCCGTTCTGCTGAAAGAACACGAACGCATCCGCCGTGTACGTGTAGGCATTCGACGTGCCGGGCGCGGGCGCGCAGATGAAGTCGGCGTCCGCCTTCTTGTTCGCGTTGGCGAACTCGCCTTTCGCCCAGTCGCCCATGAACTGCATGCCGCCCGAGCCGGAAATCACCATCGCGGTCGCGAGATTCCAGTCGCGGCCGTGATAGGCCTTGTCGAAGTAGGACCGAATCTTCTGCACGGTCTCGAAAACCTGCACCATCTGCGGCGACGTCAGCGTTTTCTGATCGAGATCGACGAGCGCCTTGCGATAAAAGTCCGTGCCCTGCGACAGCACGACGGTCTCCCAGATCGTCATGTCCTGCCACGGCTGACCGCCGTGCGCGACGGGCGTGATGCCCGCTGCGCGAAACTTGTCGGCGAGCGCGAAGAATTCCGGCCACGTCGCCGGCGGCGCGCCGCCCACCTTGTCGAGATCGGTCTTGTTGATCCACAGCCAGTTGATCCGGTGCACCGAGAACGGCACCGCCACGTAATGACCGTCCGCCTTCATGGCGCTGTCGATCGGCGCGGGGATGTGACTTTTCCAGTCGGTCGCCGCCGGGTCGATCGTCACGAGCACACCCTGATCCGCCCAGTCCCGAATCAATGGCCCCTTGATCTGCGCGGCAGACGGCGCGTTGCCCGAGATCACCTGCGTCTTGAGCGCCGTCATGGCCGCCGTGCCCGATCCGCCCGCGACCGCGAAGTCCTTCCACTCATAGCCCTGCTTGCTCATGTCGTCCTTGAGCACCCGGATGGCCTTCGATTCGCCGCCGGACGTCCACCAGTGCAGGACCGAGATCTGTTCCGCGGCCAGCGCCGCATGCGTACCGGCGATGAACAGCGCGACGGCCGCCGCGGCCGACGTCAGTGTGTGTTTCATTGCAGTCTCCGAATTTTTATTTATGGATGGCGCGACCCATTCACGCGCGCCCTCGCGGGTTACAGGTCGAACCCAAGTTGAGCCCGGCCGAGCGGTGTCAGGTCGTCGGGCGTCGCCCGGCCGGTGAAATCGACTTCGAAGTGATCCGCCGGAAAGTCGGGCGGGCTTTCGCCTTTCAGGAAGCTCGGCAACTGACGCTTCAGATACGCATCGTTCTTCGCGCATGCGGGCGCGGACGCGATGTACATCACGTTGCTGTAACCCGCGCCCTTGTGCTCGTCTTCGACCGCGTGGATGACGTCGCTGTGCCAGAACACGGTATCGCCCGCCTCCATCTTCGGGATCGACGAAAGCGCCTCGAACAGCGGCGCGTGAAATTCCGGCTTGATCGAGAGCGCGCGTCCCGGCATCGCGCCGCACAGATCATCGTCGGCGACATCGTCCTGAAGGGCGCGCAGCAGGATGTACACCATCGAGTCGGCAATGGGCACGAGTTGCAGCGTGCCGTCGCCCGGGCCTTGCGGCGTCAATGCGGTCCAGCCCTGGAACGTGCGGAACATCGAGCAGACGGCAGGCGATGCGATCTCTTCCACATCCGGCCGGAAGGCGGCGTCGAACGCATCGTAGTCGCGCCAGTGGCCGGAGAACACATGGCGATACACCTTGCGGAAATTGCTTTCGATCCAGCGTTCGACCGAGCCGCCGTCGCAATGCGCCGACAGGCCCAGCGACGCCGAGCCGGGCGGCCGCCGACGCAGCCGGTCGGCATAGACGGGCACGCGCTCCGGATCGAAGTGGACGCGTCCTTCGCTTTCGTTGCGCCAGAGCTTGTTGAGAAAGACGCGCGCGGCGGTCAGCGACTCCGACTGACGGGCCAGCACTTGCGGCTTCGACCAGTACACGCCGTAGATCTGCGGCTTGCTCGATGCCAATTGCCCGAAGTATTTATCTTCGGCGCGGTTTTCGAGGCGCTTGTCGAGACGGTTCCGCTCGACATATTGAGCGATGTCGTCGTCCCAGTTCCGCACCTGCTCGCGAGGGAAGACATTGCGAATCACGCAGGCGCCGCGCGATTTGACGAGCGCGATCTGCTCGGCGGTCACGCGTTGCTCCCGGATATCGGCGAACTGAATCTCGGGAATGACGTCTTCCCCGCGATCGCGCTGCGCGGCGATTCGCTTCGCCTCTTCGCCGATCGCCGCTTCGACTTCCGCGAAGACCTCGCGATAGTTCGGCAGCGCTGCGCGCAACTCCTTTTTCGCCTGGCGGATCGCGCCGGGCAAGTCATCGATGTTCAGCGCCATGATCGTCTCCGTGTAAATTTCCGTGCGAAAAGCATAAGACGCGCACACGAACGCGAGTGATACTATTCAGGCAATTCATTTGCGCTTTCGGCCATGAAACCAGCCTACGAGCATGTGGAATTCGGCGAGGATTGTTCGGTCCGGGTTTACCATCGGCGGCTCGCGCGTATTCCGTTCGAATGGCACCACCATCCGGAGTACGAGTTGACGCTGACGATGAACAGCCACGGCAAGCGCTACATCGGCGACTCGGTCAACGACTATCAGGCCGAGGATCTAGTCCTCGTGCCGCCGGATTTGCCGCATACGTGGTCATCGAACCGGTCGATCGATCCCGCCCTGCCGCAGGTCGCCATCGTCATCTGGTTCGACGGCGCGTGGGCGCGGCGCATGGCCGATTGCTGCCGCGAATACGAGCCGCTGCGCAAGCTTCTGCGCCGCGCCGCGTGCGGACTGGCCTTCGAGCCGCCAGCCGGCGAATGGATGCGCGGCCGCCTCGCGCCCCTGCTCTCGAACGCGCCGCGCGAACGCCTGAGCGCGGCGCTCGACATCCTGTGCGCGCTGGGCGACGCGCCCGGCCATCCGCTCGCTTCGCCGAGCGCCTTCAATCAGACGAACACGGGCCCGTCCGGCCACGAGCCCGAGCGGATCAACCGCGTACTGTCGATGATCGATGCCCGCTTCGCCGAACCGCTGCGGCTTGCGGAGCTTTGTGCAGCGGCCAGCCTGTCGGAACGCACGCTGACGCGATACTTCGTGCAGCATATCGGCGAGAGCGTCGGACGGTATATCGCCCGCGTGCGCATCGGGCATGCGTGCCGGATGCTCGGCGACACGTCCCTGCCCGTTTCCGTCATCGCGGCCCGGTCGGGTTTCGCGAATGTCGCCAACTTCAACCGGCAGTTCAAAGCCTCGAAGCACGCGACGCCGGCCGAGTATCGGCGTCGGTTCCGGGCCGCGGGTATCGCGAACGAGGACGCGGCGTCCAGCCTGACCGAACGTCCTCCATCGCTACAGAGGCAGAAGGTCGCCCGGCGGCAGAACGTCGTGGCGGATGCGCCCTGAGCGCGTCGGTGAACGCGCGGCGTTCGGTGCGTGTGCGCGGACCTGCCGCTATTCCGTCGCTCTCTGCGCGACATGCGCGATCCGGTCCCGCACGACGCCGATCGCCTGCTTGAGCGCATACACGTCCTGAAAATAGCGATACGGAATCCGTATCCGGCTCGCGTTCGCGTCGATGTTTTCGATCTCTTCGCTCCATTGCGCGATCTGGGAGCGGGTCGGCTCGCTGCTGCTCCACACTTCGTCTTCCAGTGACTTGATCTCGCGGTACCACACCACGAGCCGCTTTTTCATCCGCGCTTCGAGCATGCGCGGCAACGCCTGAATCAGACCGATCAGGAGCGCCGCGAACGGCACGAGGATCAACAGCCGCCGTTCGATCAGGCTCGCGAGCCAGAACGGCAGATTGCGGTACAGGAACGGCTGGCCGGATTTGAAGTAGCGAACGCTTTCGTCGGAGATCGGGAATTCTTCCGTGTTCGTGTTCGGGAACGTGCCGAGCGGCGTGAAGTAATCTTCGTGGCCGTGGACGCTGCGGGCCGCGTCGAGCAGCAGATAGATCAGCGCCGGATGCATCGTGTCTTTCGATACGAGCAGCGCCGTTGCCGCGAGTAACGTGACGTCGGTGCGCGGCCGATCTTCAGCGACGTTCGCCGAGGCGCGCGGCAAGACGATTTTCGACAGCGACGGGATCTTCTGAGCCAGCGCGTCGGCCTGAGCGAAGCTCATCAACTTGAGATCGCTGTTCAGCAGCGTCTTCTGCATCTCGGCGTCGGGCCTGCCGATGAAGAAAGCCGCATCGATCTGCCCGCTTTCGAGCGCCTGATAAGCCGCGGGCGCATCCATTTGCAGCAGGGTGGAATTCTGGCTCGTGACGCCGCCATAGCCGAGCAACGACTGCGCGACGTCGAGCAGGCCGCTGCCGGGCACGCCCATCGAAATCTTCTTGCCGCGCAGTTGCGAGAGCCGGTCGATCGTGGCGTCGCCGCGATAGAACACCCAGATCGGTTCGTACGACACGGCGGCAATCGTCTGCAGATCGTCGGTGTCTTTAGGGCGCGTGGTGCCAGACTGGATGAAGCCGACGTCGTAGACGCTCTTAGGGTCTCTCAGCCGCTCGTAATTTTCCACCGAGCCGGACGAACTGCGGATATCGAGCTTGATGCCCGCGTGCTTCAGGATGGGCGCATAGCGATCCGCGAAGCCGCGATAGATGCCGTGATCCGCACCGCTCGTCATGACGATGGTGCGCTGGAACGCCGGTTCGACCACGATCGTCATCACCCAGCCGAAGAGAGCCAGCAGAACGATCACGCCGATGATCAGAAGACGCCGCCTCGTGCGGGTCATGGGCGCCTTCTGGCTGCGCTGGAGCGTCGGATTGTGTCTGGGCATCGCTGTCAGCCCGTCCCGGCATCGTAAAAATGCCTACGATACCAACGAATGGAACGGGCGGGCCGCGCGAGCGCGCTTCAGCTCGCCGGGTTCGGGTTCGGGCTCATGTCCCGCCCGCCGCGTGACGCCCGGCTTGCCGGCCGAAGAACGTGGCGTCGGCAAGCGACAGCCCGGAGCTGTAGCCCGCGCCCGACCTCGGCAACCCGCAGGCCGTGCGCCCCGCCGCGTAAAGCCCTCGCACCGGCGTGCGCGTTGCGTCGACGACCTGTCCGGTCGGAAGCGTATCGAGCCCGCCGAGCGTGAAATGCGGATAGAACGCGTAGTCGATCCGGCAGTCGAGCGCGACGAAAGGCGGCTCGTCGAGCGGCTTGAGCCACTTCGCCGACTTGTGGAACAGCGGATCGGCGCCCGCCGCCGCATGGCGATTGTAGACGTCCACCGTCGCGCTCAGCGTGCCCGGCGGCATCCGCAGGTCGCGCTCCACCTCTTCCCAGCTTTCGCCCGCCGCCGCGATGCCGATCCGCGTGAACGCGGGCGGCGCCTGATAGGTCGCCTGATCGGCGAGCAGATAGATGCGCTCGCCCGCCTGCTGCAACGCGTGATGGCCGATGCGCCCGTGGTAGCAGTCCTCGTTGATGAAGCGCTGCCCGCGCGCGTTGACGAAAATCCCCTTGATCAACGATTCGGGCGCGTAGAACGGCAGGCTGACGAAGCCCTCGTCCATGTGGATCGCAGTCCCGCCCACGCTTGTTCCCATCCGGATGCCCGAGCCGTCGTCGCCGGGGCTGCCGATCGGATCGTCCGAGCGCAGCAGCATCGGCGCGTGGCGGCGCACCATGTCGCGGTTCATCGCGAAGCCGCCCGCACACAGGATCACCGCACGCCGGGCGCGCACGCAGACGGTATGGCCCGACGTACGCAGCACCGCGCCGCATACCGCGCCCGCGTCGTCGACGATCAGGGCGAGCGCGCGCGCGTCGTAGCGCGCCGCGACGCCCAGCGCCCGCACGCGCGCGGCCAGCACGTTCATCAGCAACTGCCCGCCGCCCCAGCCCGGCCATTGCGGTGTATGGCCGCGCGGGCAGGGCTTCGCCGCATCGCTGAACGGCCACGCTTCCTCGCTGCCGGACCAGATCAGGCAGTCGTCGGTTTCCGGCTCGACCATCCGCTGCGGCAGAAACGTGTTCTTGTACGGAAGACCCTGCGCGACCAGCCAGTCGTGATGCGCGAGGCTCTGCTCCGCGTAGAGGCGCGCCTTCGCTTCGTCGGCGTCGCGGCCGCCCGCCAGCATCAGATAGCGGAACAGGTCCTCCGTGCCGTCCTGAAAGCCCGCCTGCCGCTGTGCGGGCGTGCCGCCGCTGCCGCCCAGATAGATTTCGCCGCCCGACAGCGCGCTCGTGCCGCCGGGCCCCGACGCGCGCTCGACGATCAGCGTGTCGGCGCCCGCGGTCGCGGCTTCGATCGCCGCGCACGCGCCGGCCGCGCCGAAGCCGACGATCACGACGTCATGCTCGGCGTCCCAATCGCGGACGTCGCGGCTGTGCAGGGGGCGGGTCGACGCGTATTCGAATGACATGGAATAGGGATTCGATATGAAAAAGTTCGCGCGCGAGCCCGGCTACATGCCGCGCAACGCGGCGAAGCCGAAGCGCGCCGGGTCGATCGCCACGCAGCCGGACGGCGCGTCCTGCGCATCGATCGCGTGGCACTGCACGGTGTCGGGCGCATAGGACGGCGCCACCGGAGTCGCCATGTAACGCGTCATCGCGATGGCGGCGAGCGTGCCCGCCACGAGCGCGCCCAGCTTGAGAAGCCTCTGTCCCATGATCGTCTCCTCCTGATCTGCCGCATTTGCGCTTCGGCGCCCGGCGCGGATGGCGTCGCGGCGGATGACTCCACGGTAGCGGCCGCCGGGGCGCAGGCCATCGTCCGTTTCGACTAGGGACAAACGCGAATCGGTCGGCGGGCAGCGCGGGCGAGTTTCCCGGGCGGGCCGCCGCGTCGTCGCGCACGTCCGCGATCACGACGCACACGCCTTGCGCGGCGATCAGCCGGTGACGATCGCCGCCTTTCCTGGCAGCCGGGCCCCGGTCCGTACGCGCGTGCTACGCGACGATCGCCGGATGCGCCTGCACCGGCCCGCCGAGCAGCTCCCGATACGACGGCGGCTGCCGGCCGTCGAGATCGGCGATGCCGTAGCCAAGCGCCGCTTCCGCACCGACGAGCACCTGCCCCGACAACGTCATGCGCCGCGGATCGCGATAAATCGCCTCGATCACGCGCCCCGTGAACTCCGGGCTCTCCGCGACGAGCGCGAAATCCTTGTACAGATCCGGGTGTTCTTCCCAGACGCGCGTCGTGCGCTCGGTGCGCAGCGGCCCCATCCAGATCGACACGGCCGCGACATCGAACGGTTTCAGATCGACGGCCATGTCCTTCGCGAACTTGTCGACGCCGGACTTCTGCGCGCCGTACGCGGCGCCGTGCATGTAGCAGCTCGCCCCGAACGACGAGGTGAACGCGATCAGACCGCCGCGGCGCTTCGTCATCAGCGGCGCGGCGCACCAGCTCGCGACGTATGCCGAGCGCAGGCCGACGTCGAGGATATCGACGAGATCGAGCGGCTTCTCCCAAAACGGGCCGGGCAGGATCAACTGGTCGTGCAGACTGGTCGCATTGTTGACGAGGATGTCGAGCCGGCCGCTCTCGCGCTCGACACGCTCGAACAGCGCCTTCACCTGCGCGTCGTCGGCGTGATCGCACGGCGCCGCGATGCCGCGCCCGCCGAGCGCGTCGATCTCGCGCGCCGTTTCGTGGATCGTGCCGGGCAGCGGCGCGTCGCCTTCCTTCTGCGAGCGGCCGGTCACGTAGACCGTCGCGCCCGCCGCGCCGAGCGCCCTCGCGATGCCCTTGCCCGCGCCGCGCGACGCGCCCGTGACGACCGCCACGATGCGCTCCTTGTGCTGTGTCATGTTCGTTGTCTCCGTTGTCATGCCGCCGGCGGCTGCGCGCCCGCGAACAGCACGGCGGGCGCGTCGCCGTCGTAGCGCGCGCAAAGCGTGGACGTGACGACGCAGCGCGTCGCGGCGATCTTCCACGCGCCATCGAGCTTTCGGTATTCGTCCTCGTAATACGCGCCGAGCTGCGTGAGCGTGCGCGCGTTCGTGTCGATCATCTGGTAATGCAGGCCCCAGGTGCCGCGCGCATGCATGGCGTCGAGCACCACGATGTCGGGGTTCACGCCGTGATGCATCTCGACGACATGTGCATGGCAGCCGAGCCGCTCGAACACGTCGACGAGCTGATCCGCGTTTCCGAACACACCGATGCGGCCGTAGTCGATATGCACCGCGCCGGGCGCGAAACATGCGCGCATGCCTTGCGGGTCCTTGCGGTCGCAGCAGGTGAAATAGCGCGCTTTCAGGCGGCGGATCGCGTCGGCGTCCTCCAGCCTGCGCAGCCGCGCCTCCAGTTCTTCCATCGACGTCATGCCGTCTCCCAGGGTCCGGACGCAGGCGAATGCGATGCGTCGACGTCAAGGTAGCGGCGCGGCGAAGCCGGGCCATCACCCGTTCGGACGATGCCGCACGGGCGGGTTCGTTCCTACCATCGGCCGATACCATCGAGAGACACGGCAATGGACGAGACCCTCCGGACGCTCCACGAATTCGAGCAGATCCGCCAGCTGAAATATCGCTACTTCCGCGCGATCGACACGCACGACTGGACCTTGCTCGCGCAATGCCTGACCGAGGATTGCGAAGCGCGCCTGTATGGCGGCCGCTACGCGTACGACGGCCGTGACGCGTTCGTGTCGAGCCTGCGCGAGCTGATCGGCAAGCCGACCTTCCTGACCATGCATCACGGCCATCACCCCGAGCTCACGCTCGTGTCGGCGAACCATGCGTGCGGCGTGTGGTTCCTGCAGGATCACGCGATCAATCTGGAAGAGAACTTTCTGCTGCACGGCACCGCGTTCTACGACGATCAGTACGTGAAGCAAGGCGGCGTATGGCGCATTCACGCGACGCGCCACGAGCGTCTGTTCGAAAGCGTGACCTCGCCGATTCCGCCGTCGTTCTCGCTGACCGCGAACCGCTTCGCGCCCGTCGCGCCAGAGGCCGCCGCATCCTGAACCCGGCGGCGATGCCGCCTGTCCCGTCTTACCCAACTGGAGCCGGTGCAATGGAGAAAGTGATTTACGTGTTGTGGCGCGATGCGCAGACGCCGCCCGATCGATGGAGCCGCACGGTGCGCGCGCAGCTCGCCGACAAGCTGCTGTCGCTCGGCGCGCACGGCGTGCAGATCAACGTCGCCGATGCCGATGTCGAGCCCGCCGCGGCGCTGCGGCAGGTCAATACGCGGCCGGGCATCGAGGGCACGGCGTCGGTCTGGATCGACAGCGCGAACGCGATGTTCCGCCAGTCCTTCGACGATGCCGTGCGCGCCGTCGTGCCGCACATGGCCGCGTACCTCGTCAGCGAGTCGCAGCCGGTCTGCAATACGCGCTTTCCGGCGAAGGCGGGCGAGCGCACCGCCGGGTTCGCGCAGCTCGCGTTCCTGCAAAGGCCGCCACGCCTCACGCACGAAACGTGGCTCGACGTCTGGCAGAACCATCACACGAAGGTCGCGATCGAAACGCAGGATAACTTCGCCTATGTGCAGAACGTCGTCGTGCGCGCGCTCACGCATGCGGCGCCCGGGTACGACGCGATCGTCGAGGAATGCTTCCCGGCCGCGGCGATGACCGATCCGCATGCATTCTTCGACGCCGTCGGCGACGAGGCGAAGTTCCAGCGCAACGTGGAGCGGATGATGGAGAGCTGCGCGCGCTTCATCGATTTCGACAGGATCGACGTGCTGCCGACGAGCCAGTTTGTCGTGAAGGCGGTCGGCGGTTGAGGCATCGGCGAGCCCCTTGGCGGGGCTCGATGCGTCGCCCGGTCGGAACGCCGTCAGTCACCCGCCGATGTCCGCGATGTGCAGCACCAGTTTCCCCTTCGCCTGCCCCGACTGAACGAGGTCCAGCGCGCGGGCGGCCTGCCCGAACGGCACGCTTTCGATTCGCGGGACCCGCAGTTGCCGCCGCGCGAGTCGCGCCGCGATCTGACCGAGCCGTTCGCCGGACGGCATGCGACTGAACGTCGTCGTCGCGCGCAGACCGCGTCGCGCCGCTTCGTCGGCCGTTGCGGCCAGTCGCCCGGCGTCGGCGGCGGCGAGCGTCATGATGCTGACGAGCATCCCGCCGGGCGCGAGCATGCCGAGCGGGTCGGGCAGCGTGCCGCCGCCGACCGCGTCGATCACCAGATCGACGCCGCGTGGCGCCCACGCACGCAGCGCATGCCCGATATCGTCCGAACGGTAATCGATGCTGCGATCGCATCCGATCGATTCGACATACTGACGATTCGCCGCACTGCAAGTCGCGGCGACATCGGCGCCCGCGTGCTTCGCAAGCTGGATCGCGAACATGCCGACCGCGCCCGCGCCGCCGTGGACGAGCAGCTTCTGGCCGCCTCGTAACCCGCCGTCGTCGAACACGCCGGCCCATGCGGCAAGCGCCGGGGTCGGCACTGCGGCGGCTTCCGCGAAGCTCAGGCCATCGGGAATCGGGACCACGGAGTCGTGCCGCACCACGACGTATTCCGCATACGCGCCCCACTTTCCCGCGCCGACATCGGTCTGCGCGAACACGCGCGTGCCGGGCGGCAGACCGTCGACGCCGTCGCCCGATGCCTGAACGGCGCCCGCGGCATCGAAGCCGATCACGAACGGGAACGTGTACTCGATGAACGCGCCCAGATAGCCTTCGCGGCATTTCCAGTCGGCCGGGTTCACGCCGGCATACGCGACGCGGATCAATACTTCGCCCGGCCCCGGCACGGGCATCGGCAGGTCGGCCAGTTTCATTGCGTCCGAACCGCCGACGCGGTCGATGACGATGGCTTTCATCGCGGTGTCTCCGTTGTTTGAGTTAATTCGTCGTATCGGCGAGCAGACTTGCGCCGAGCGGACAGAACGCGTGCGAGATCGCCGCCACCGTCCATTCGGGGCATTCGACGTCGAACCATCGGTCGACCCGGCCCCAGTGGAACGGGTGCATCAGATACTCGCCGAGCAGATCGTCGACGCGGGCGAATTCCTGTTGCCAAACGTGCGTCCATGTGGACGACGACGTGACGCGCGCAAGCCGCCAGTTGCGGATGCCCGGCATATAATCAGGCATCCGAAGCAACGCCTGCTCGAGCGCCGCGACATTCGCGTCGCTCGCGTGCTCCCGGACGCGCAGCATCAGCGTGCGCCAGATGCCTTCGCGCAACCCGGGCGTTCGCAGGCCGCCGCCGATGCCGACGCTGACGACGCGATCGACCCGCGCCACTCCCGGCACATGTGCGAGACCGGCGACAGCGGCGCCAAAATCGGGCGCGTGATCGGCGGCGAGCAGGTCGAGCGTGTAAGCGCCCGCGCCCCAGCTTCCTTCCAGATTGCGGCCGACGCTCACGCGCCGCAGTCCGGGCAGCGCGGCCATCCGTGCATGCAGCGCCGGTTCGATCGCGCTCGCGTCCGCGTTCGGCGCGACGAACACCTGAGCCGTTTCATGCCGCATGGCTGTCCTCCGATGACGATGACGATGCCGGCGACGCCAGCGGCGCATCCGCATCGGTCATCACGTGACGCCGCCGCCCTTCGCAGATCGCGTCGACGGCGGCCCAGAAGCCCGCGACGTCGGCATTCGCGCTCGCGCGCATCCGGTAGTAGGCGGGTGCGTCGTCGATGTGCCACGCGAGCCAGAGCGTGTTCATATGCCCGGGAATCGCGACCGGCGGCGACACCCAGCGGCCGGCCAGCGTCAGCCCGCGCGCCTCATGGGTCGGAAGGTAGCGCTCGCGCAGCATCGTCAGCACGTGCTCGATGCGCTCGGGCGAAAGCGTGATTTCGTCGAGGATCTGAATCATTCGTTATGTCGTCTCACGAGGTTGGGCGTTGTCGCCCGCATGACTCGAATGCTTCTCTGCGCTCAGCCAGAGAGCGGTTTCATCGTGCGCAGGCAGTCTTCCGCGAGCTTTTGATAAATGCGCGTGCCGTTGGCTTTTGCGTCGATTTCCGCATCGCTCAGACGGCGCACGATACGGCCCGGCACGCCGGCCAGCAGCACGCCGGGCGGCACGCCGAAGCCAGTCTTCACGAATGCGCAGGCCGCGACGATCGTTCTCGCGCCGATGATCGCGCGATCCATCACGACTGCGTTCATGCCGATCATCGTGTCGGGTTCGAGCGTCGCGCCGTGCACGATCGCACCGTGGCCGACGTGGCTGTTCGCGCCGAGCACGCACGTCTCGCCGATGCCGACATGCAGCACGCAGCCGTCCTGCACATTGCTGCCCTCGCCGACGACGATCGCGCCGAAATCGCCGCGCAGGCTCGCATGCGGGCCGATATAGCAGCGCGCGCCGATCGTCACGTCGCCGATCACGACGGCGCTCGGATGGACGTATGCGGATGCATCGATGCGCGGCGCCTTGCCGTCGAACTCGAACAGTGCCATCGGGCCGGGAATCAGAGTGCCCGAGTCGCTTCGGGCACGAGCGTGAACAGATCGCCGACGAGACCGTAATCGGCCACGCTGAAGATCGGCGCTTCGGGGTCTTTGTTGATCGCGACGATGACCTTGCTGTCCTTCATGCCGGCCAGATGCTGAATCGCGCCCGAGATACCGACCGCGACATACAACTGCGGCGCGACGATCTTCCCTGTTTGACCGACCTGAAAATCGTTCGGGACATAGCCCGCATCGACCGCTGCACGCGATGCACCCAGCGCCGCGCCGAGCTTGTCGGCCAGCGGTTCGAGCGTCTTCGTGTAGTTCTCGCCGCTACCGAGACCACGGCCGCCCGACACGATGATGTGCGCGCTCGTCAACTCCGGACGATCGAGCTTCGTCACTTCGCGGCTCACGAACTGCGAGATGCCTGCATCGGCTGCGGCTTCGATCTTTTCGACCGATGCGCTGCCGCCTTCCGCCGCCACCGGATCGAAGCCCGTCGCGCGCACGGTGATGACCTTGATCGGATCGGTCGATTGAACCGTCGCGATCGCGTTGCCTGCGTAAATCGGGCGTTCGAACGTATCGGCGCTATCGACGGCGGTGATGTCGCTGATCTGCGCGACATCGAGATGCGCAGCGATACGCGGCGCGATGTTCTTACCGTATGCGGTC
>NZ_CAJMZL010000027.1:0-108028 GCF_905220305.1 Caballeronia sp. J97
CGCCCCCACAAGCAGAACCGGGCTTGGCTCGCACACGGTCTGACAAGCCAGTCGTTCAAGGACACTGGTTCAGCACGAAACAGCATCGGCACAGCGCTACGCGCTGCCGCCGGGTCCACAAGGGAAACCAACCAGGGGCAATTGCAGTGAGATGGAAACGTTAGTAAAGAAGCACGGACCGACCCGATGGACCCATCGGCCGCGAAGCGGGCCGGAGCAGTTTTGTGCTGTACCAATTGGTCGTGTGGTGCGATGAGACGGATCGTGCGCGATCCAAGCGGTGTTCTGCTTGTGAGGGCACTTGCTACGGGCGGGCCATTAGGCCAATCGCCTGTGCCGGGGCCGGTGTGAGGTACTTTGGATGGGAGAAGCTGCTTTCTTTGGTTACTTTCTTTGCAGCAGCAAAGAAAGTGACTGCCGCCCCGCACAGGGGCAGAGCTAATAGACCGACACGAAAACAGGATTTCACGAGCAAAAGAAAAAGCAAAAGAGAAAGTAAAAGCAAGAGCAAAGACAAACCCAAAATCATTAAGGATGACAAAATGAACATCACACAAGGAACATTCTCATTCCTCCCACCTTTAACCGATGAAGAAATATCGGCACAAATCAACTACGCCTTGGACCAGGGCTGGTCCTGCTCGGTGGAATACACCGACGATCCCCATCCCCGCAACACCTACTGGGAAATGTGGGGCCTCCCCATGTTCGACCTTCACGACGCCGCCGGCGTGCTGATGGAAGTGAACGAATGCCGCAGCACCTATCCGAACCACTATATCAAGGTCAATGCCTTCGACTCGGTGCGCGGTTTCGAAACGATGCGCCTCTCCTTCATGGTGAACCGCCCGGCGCAGGAACGAGGCTTCCGTCTCGAACGTCAGGACGACAGAAGCCGCGTCCAGCGCTACGCGATCCGCACTTACGCAACCGACCGCCCGAGCGGCGAGCGCTATTGATGAGGAGGCGAGATCATGAGCGCCGAAGCCACGCTCGAAGAAGCGCCTCTTCGAACCAAACCGACGCATGCCGATCTGATGGCGCTGTACCGCGAATCGCGCATCGGCGAAGTGCTGGCCGAGCTGGACCGAGATCTCATCGGCCTCGCGCCCGTCAAGACGCGTATCCGCGAGATCGCCGCGCATCTGCTCGTGGAACGCGCCCGCGAAGCGCTCGGCATCGCATCGGGTGCGCCCACGCTGCACATGTGCTTCTCGGGCAATCCCGGCACCGGAAAGACCACGGTCGCGCTGCGCATGGCGCAAGTGCTGCACCGGCTCGGCTATATCCGGCGCAATCATCTCGTCTCGGTGACGCGCGACGACCTCGTCGGCCAGTACATCGGCCACACCGCACCCAAAACGCGCGAAGTGCTCAAGCGCGCGATGGGCGGCGTGCTCTTCATCGACGAGGCCTATTACCTGTATCGCCCGGAGAACGAACGCGACTACGGACAGGAAGCCATTGAGATTCTGCTGCAGACGATGGAGAACCAGCGCGATGACCTCGTCGTGATTCTCGCGGGTTACGAATCGCGCATGGAAACGTTCTTTCACAGCAATCCGGGCTTCCGTTCGCGCATTGCGCACCACCTCGTGTTTCCGGACTATGCGCCCGACGAGCTCTTGCAGATCGCCGAGCACATGCTGACCGACATGCACTACCGCTTCGATGACGACGCGCGCCGCGCCTTCGAAGCGTATCTCGCACTTCGCATCCAGCAGCCGAACTTCGCCAACGCGCGCTCGGTGCGCAATGCGCTCGATCGCGCGCGATTGCGTCAGGCGAACCGGCTTTTTGCAGCGGCCGAAAGCGGCAGCGGCATCGCCGATGCCGACGCATTGATGCAACTCGACGCAAGCGATATCCGCGCGAGCCGCGTGTTCACCGATTCATAACGCCAGGGAGAGCGCGATGCAGGATGGACGCACGACCTTATCGAAGTTCCTGATCGACACGCTGGACCGCAAGCCCGGACCCGAAGCGGCAAGCGGTCTGTCCGCGTTGCTGATCGACGTGGCCGCGTCGATCAAGACCATAGCCGCGGCATTGACACGCGGCGCACTGGGTGGACAGCACGGCTCGGCGCAATCGATCAACACGCACGGCGAGGAACAAAAGAAGCTCGACCTCGTGACCAACGATATCTTCCTGCAACATTGCGAATGGGACGGCTTGCTTGCGGGCATGGTGTCGGAAGAGATGGACGAGGTCTATGCGATCCCCGAGCCGTATCCGCGCGGCGAGTATCTGCTCGCGTTCGATCCGCTCGACGGATCTTCGAACATCGATATCAACGGCGTGGTCGGCTCGATCTTTTCGGTGCTCCGGCGCGGCAACGACGAAAACGATGCACCAGACGATGCATCGTTCCTGCGCCCGGGCCGCGAACAGGTTGCAGCAGGCTACGCGATCTACGGCCCGTCGACGATGCTCGTGCTCTCCGTCGGCAACGGCACGCACGGCTTCACGCTCGAACGCGATGTCGGCAACTTCGTGCTCACGCACTCCGATATCCGCATCCCCGAAGATTCCTGCGAGTTCGCGATCAATGCATCGAACGAGCGCTTCTGGGAACCCCCCGTGCGCCGCTACGTGCAGGAATGCAAGGACGGCCGCACCGGCTGCCGCGAGCAGGACTTCAACATGCGCTGGATCGCGTCGATGGTCGCCGAAGTGCATCGCATCCTGATGCGCGGCGGCGTCTTCATGTATCCGCGCGACTTCAAGACGCCCGAGATGGAGGGACGCCTGCGTCTGTTGTATGAAGCGAGCCCGATGAGCTTTCTCGTCGAGCAGGCGGGCGGCCTGTCGATCACCGGGCGCGAGCGCATTCTCGATGTCGAGCCGAAAGCACTGCATCAACGCGTGCCGGTGATTCTCGGGTCACGCAACGAAGTCCATCGCATCCAGCGCTATCACGGCGAATACGATCGCGGCGAGGACAAGCCGTTCTCGTCGCCGCTGTTCAAGGAACGCTCGTTGTTCCTGCCGGAAACGCAGGCGTAATTCATCTGAAACAGCGCTCACCAAATAGACCAAGGGAGGCAAGCGCATGTCAGTCAAACATCCGATCGTCGCGGTGACGGGTTCGAGCGGCGCCGGCACCACTACCGTCATGAAGAGCTTCACGCATATCTTCAGGCGCGAAAAAATCAATGCGCAGATCGTCGAAGGCGATGCGTTCCATCGATACGATCGTCTCGGCATGCGCGAGGCAATGAAGCAGAGCGAACGCGACGGCCTCGTCAACTTCAGCCACTTCGGGCCGGAAGCGAACTTGCTCGCGGAACTCGAAACGTTGTTCGAAACCTATGGCGAAACCGGCGGCGGCCAGTTCCGTCATTACGTGCACGATGACGGCGAAGCCGCGCACTACAAGCAGGACGCGGGCACGTTCACGCCGTGGGAAGACGTCACGCCCGGCACCGACATGATGTTCTACGAAGGCCTGCACGGCGGGGCCGTCACCGATAAGGTCGATATCGCGCGTCATGCGGATCTGCTCGTCGGCGTGGTGCCGATCATCAATCTCGAATGGATTCAGAAGCTGCATCGCGATCAGACGATGCGCGGCTATTCGCATGAAGCCGTGGTCGATACGATCCTGCGCCGCATGCCCGATTACGTGAACTACATCTGTCCACAGTTCTCGCGCACGCACGTGAACTTTCAGCGCGTGCCGACGGTGGATACGTCGAACCCGTTCACCGCGCGCGAGATTCCGCAGCCCGACGAGAGCTTCGTCGTGATCCGCTTCGCGAAGCCGAAGGGCATCGACTTTCCTTATCTGCTGACGATGCTGCACGACTCGTTCATGTCGCGGCCGAACGTGATTGTCGTGCCCGGCGGCAAGATGGGTCTCGCGATGCAGCTCATCTTCACGCCGATGATTCTGCAGCTGCGCGACCGATGCGCGCGCGCATAGAAAGGTTTCTCATCATCGCATCAAAGGAGGCATCTCATGAATGCCGTCGCTGAAGCTTTGCCCGCACTTCATCGCTCACCCGACACGCGACAGATGGCGAACGCGCTGCGCATGCTCGCCGTCGATGCCGTGAGCCAGGCGAACTCCGGTCATCCCGGCATGCCGATGGGCATGGCGGAGATCGCGGTCGCGCTGTGGGGACGTCATCTGAAGCACAATCCCGCCGATCCCGACTGGCCCGACCGCGACCGCTTCGTCCTGTCGAACGGTCATGGCTCGATGCTGCTCTATGCGCTGCTGCATCTCAGCGGCTACGACCTCTCTATCGACGAGATCAAACGCTTCAGGCAGATGGGCAGCAAGACGCCCGGGCATCCGGAAGCGGGTGTCACGCCCGGAGTCGAAACGACGACCGGGCCGCTCGGGCAGGGCCTGACGAACGCGGTCGGCATGGCGCTCGCGGAGGCGCTGCTCGCGCGCGAGTTCAATCGGCCGGGGCATGAGATCGTCGATCATCGCACGTATGTTTTCGTGGGCGACGGCTGTCTGATGGAAGGCGTGTCGCATGAAGCGGCGTCGCTCGCGGGCACGTTGCGGCTCGCGAAGCTGACCGTGCTCTACGACGACAACGGCATTTCCATCGACGGCCATGTCGGCGGCTGGTTCACCGACGACACACCGAAGCGCTTCGAGTCATACGGCTGGAACGTGATCCGCGCCGTGGACGGCCACGATGTCGACGACGTATCGCATGCGTTGCAGCTCGCGCGCGAGTCCGATCGTCCGACCTTGATCTGCTGCAAGACGGTGATCGGCCTCGGCGCGCCGAAGATGGCCGGCACGCACGATGTGCACGGCGCGCCGCTTCCCGCCGATGAAGTCGAGGCGACGCGGCGCGCGCTCGACTGGAGCCATGCGCCGTTCGAGATTCCATCGTCGATTCGCGCGCTGTGGGACGCGCGCGAGGCGGGCGCAGCGGCGCAGCAGGCGTGGACTCGGCGTTTCGACGCGTATCGCCGGGTATTCCCGCTCGAGGCCGCGGAGTTCGAGCGGCGCGTGCGTGGCGCATTGCCCGCGAACTGGCGCGACATGGCGCATGCGCTCGTGCGCGACGCGGACCGCGCGCGACAGACGGTTGCGACGCGCAAGGCCTCGCAGCTCGCGATCGAGGGGCTCGCGCGCGCGTTGCCCGAACTGCTGGGCGGGTCGGCCGACTTGACCGGTTCGAATCTCACGCGCTGGAAGGATGCGGTGGATGTGAGCGCGGCGCCGGAAAAGGGCAATTACATCCACTTCGGCGTGCGCGAGTTCGGCATGAGCGCGGTGTTGAACGGCGTCGCGCTGCATCGCGGCTATCTGCCGTTCGGCGGCACCTTCCTCACGTTCTCCGACTACTCGCGCAATGCGCTGCGCATGGCCGCGCTGATGAAGACGCGCACGGTGTTCGTTTTCACGCACGATTCGATCGGCCTCGGCGAAGACGGCCCGACGCATCAGCCGATCGAGCATGCCGCCACGCTGCGCATGATTCCGGGCCTCGACGTGTGGCGTCCGTGCGATACCGTCGAGACGATGCAGGCGTGGATCAGCGCGGTGGAGCGCGACCGGCCTTCGTGTCTGCTGCTGTCGCGCCAGAATCTGCCGTTCGTGCCGCGCGATGAAGCGCAGATCGACGGCATCGAGCGCGGCGGCTACGTGCTGCTCGACTGGCCGTCGACCTGCGAGCGCGCCGCGCGCCGCGTCGTGCTGATCGCGACAGGCTCGGAAGTGGCGCTCGCGCTCGCCGCCGTCGAGCCGCTGAAGCAAGAGGGCATTCTGGCGCGCGTCGTGTCGATGCCGTCGACCACGGTGTTCGACCGCCAGTGCAACGTGTGGCGCGAACGCGTGATGCCCGAGGGCGTGCCGCGCGTTGCGATCGAAGCGGGCATCACCGGGTTCTGGCGGCAGTACGTCGGGCTGAACGGCGGTGTGATCGGCATCGATCGTTTCGGCGAATCGGCGCCGGCGGGCGAATTGTTCGCGCACTTTGGCGTGACGACCGATGTGCTCGTCGACGAAGCGCGCCGCGTGGCCGCCTGATTTTCGCGTTCTGCATGGAGACATCACGATGGCTTTCATCGCATTGAGGCAGTTGCTGGATCACGCGGCGGAGCACGCTTACGGCGTGCCCGCGTTCAACGTCAACAACATGGAGCAGGTGCACGCGATCATGCAGGCCGCCGAGGCGACGCGAAGCCCGGTGATCCTGCAGGCGTCGGCGGGCGCGCGCAAGTATGCGGGCGAGCCGTATCTGCGGCATCTGGTGCTCGCGGCGGTCGAGGCGCATCCGGATATTCCGGTGGTGCTGCATCAGGATCACGGCGCGAGTCCGTCCGTGTGCCAGCAGGCGATTCGTTCGGGCTTCACGTCCGTGATGATGGACGGCTCGCTCATGCCCGATCAGAAAACGCCCGCCGACTACGCGTACAACGTCGACGTGAGCCGGCGCGTCGTCGATGCGGCGCATTCGGTGGGCGTGTCGGTCGAAGGCGAGCTGGGTTGTCTCGGGTCGCTGGAGACGGGACGCGCCGGAGACGAGGACGGGGTCGGCGCAGAAGGCACGTTGAGTCACGATCGCCTGCTCACCGATCCCGACGAAGCCCGCGCCTTCGTCGAAGCCACCGGCATCGATGCGCTCGCGATCGCCATCGGCACGTCGCACGGCGCGTACAAGTTCAGCCGCCAGCCGACCGGCGATATCCTCGCGATCGATCGCATCGCCGAGATACACGCGCGCGTTCCGAACACGCATCTGGTGATGCACGGGTCGTCGTCCGTGCCGCAGGAGTGGCTCGCGATCATTCGCGAGCACGGCGGCGAGATCCCGGCGACGTTCGGCGTGCCTGTCGATGAAATCCGGCGCGGCATCGCGAACGGCGTGCGAAAGGTGAATATCGACACGGATATCCGGCTCGCGATGACGGGCGCGATGCGCAGGGCGATGGCGTCGGCGAAATCGGAGTTCGATCCGCGGCACGCGCTGAAGGCAGCGACGGCGGCGGCGCGGGATTTGTGTATCGAGCGGTTCGAGGCGTTCGGCTGCGCGGGGCACGCGGATCGCATCAGACCGGTGGGACTGGAGGCGATGGCAAGGCGGTATCACTGAGGGAGCGCCGCGCGTTGGAGGGACGGGCGCCGCTGGGTTAAACAAGCTCCAGTCGTCCGGATCCAAACGGCCAACCGAAACAACAATTGGGAGCATCTCATGCCCACCGGATCACCGACAGCGGAACTCGGCACGATCGCCTCCGGATTCACGCTCACCGCGACCGACGGCAGCACGTACACGCTCGATTCGCTGAAGGGCGCGAACGGTCTCGTGATCGTCTTCATCTGCAATCACTGTCCGTACGTGAGGGCCGCGGTGCCGAACCTGATCCGCGATGCGCGGGCGCTGAGGGAAATCGGCATCAACGTGGCGGGCATCAATTCGAATGACGCGAGCGTCTACACCGACGATGCGTTCGATCGCATGATCGTGGCCGCGCGAGAATGGAATCTGCCGTTCCCGTACCTGCACGATGAAACGCAAGAAGTCGCGCGCGCTTACGATGCGGTCTGCACACCGGAGTGCTTCGGCTTCGACCGCGACTTGCGATTGAGATATCGCGGCCGGATCGACGCGTCGCGCAAGGAAGCGTTGCCCACCGCCCGCCGCGATCTCTTCGAAGCGATGCGCGTGATCGCGCAAGGCGGCGGAGCACCCGAAGCGCACTATCCGGCGCTAGGCTGTTCGATCAAATGGAAGGTTTAGCTCTGCTTCTTCGTGCTGCCCGGCGCATGCCACGCCATCAGATCCTCGTCGGGCCGATCGACTTCGCAGCCCCAATCGAGCGGCTGATCCTGATCGAATCGCTTGCCGAGTTGCCACGCGATTTCAGCGCGCGCAAGCTGCACGCCGAGATAGAACGCATGCCCGCCGTCGTGCTCGACCTCAAGCTCGGGATAGAGTGCGAACGGATCGGCCGCGACGTGATGTCCGTCGCGGTTATAGACATGAATGCCGTCCGCCGACACCTGCACGCGAAAATTCGGATCGCGCACCGCGGCGGCGAACGCGCCGATCTCATCGGCATCGTAGGGGAAGGGCCGCTTCGCATGCAGCGCCGACAGGTCGGCGCAGATGCCCTTGGGCAGCGTCTGCGTTTCGCGCGCGGCATGCATCACGCGGCGCGCGACATCGGCTTCACGAACCGCGCGACGCGCATGAAGACTCACCGACGTCGTCAGCACGGCGGCGATGCGCAATTCCGCTGCCATGCCGAACAGCACCGCATTGATGCCGGTCGTATCCGCCTCGGTCAGCTCGGTCACGTTGCCGACGCCCATCATGATCGGCATGTCCGGATAGCGCTCGCGTAGCGACACATAGCGCGCGATGGACGCCGCGAGCCCGAACGGAATCGGATCGAGAATCGGATCGGCGAGAAAGGCGCGGCCGCGCTTCGTCATCGCTTCGATGGCGGCATCGAGCGAGGCCGTGTCGGCCGGCTCGCGCGGCACGAGGATCGGTGTCGATGCGATCTCGTCCGCGATCCACAACGTGTCGGCGTTGAGGCTCATCACGTAGTCCGCGCCCGCGCGCCCGCCGCGCACGAGTTCTTCCTCGCGCATCGAATCGACGCTCACGCGATAGCCCTGCTCCTTGAGCATCGCGACGGCATCTTCGAGATGCGCGAACGCGGTCTCGGGCAGGCAGCCGATATCGATCACGTCCGCGCCTTGCCGCCTGTATTCGAGCGCGCGCGCCGCGATGCCATCGAGATCGAGCTTCGGCGCATCGACGATCTCCGCGAAGATTGCCGTCTCGTAGCGCGACAGATCGACATGCCGCGCCTCGCGCCCGAAAAATTGCGGCAGGTCCTTCACTTCTTCGGGACCGCGCTCGACCTTCACGCCGTAATGCGCGGTGAGCGCATCGAGATCGCCGCGGCATCGGCCGGGCACGATCATGCGGCTCGTACCTTCGCTCAAAGGCGTCGCGACGCGCCGGCGGATCATGTCGGCGGTCATCAGCCCCGCGACCTGAAGACCGATCTCGCGGACTTCCCACGTGAAGGGCGCGCGCGCGGCAACGGGCGCGATGCCTTCGAGCACCTGCAGCAGGCTTTGCTGAGCGAGCCGCCCCGTCAGGAAGACGATGTGTTCCATGCGAGCTTCAGGTCCGACAGGCGTTGATCGAGCGCGGCTTCGAGATCGTCGAGCGAGCGGGCCACGGTGGTATGCGCGAATCGCGCGAGCCGTTCGACGTTTTCGAACTCGATCGCGCGCGGCCTCACTTCGACCCATTCGTGCGGGGCGTGCGTGATGACGCTCGGCGCGGTATCGCATGCGAACACGATGCCCGGCACGCATTGCTTGCCGGCTTGCGCATAGAGATTGGTGGGTAGGGTGTCGGAGATGCCGAACGCGCATTTGGCGACGGTATTGCTCGTCGCGGGCGCGATCACGACCGTGTGATATTCGCCGTTATAGATCATGCCGACGGGAACGCTGCTCGCGCTGTTGTCGCGCAACACCTTGAAGTGCTCGCGCAGCTTCGCGATGGTCCAGCCATAGAGCGGCAGCACTTCCTCGCCGGCTGCCGACAGAAACAGATCGACGCCGGGCAGACGCCGCGCGAGCGCGATCGACTCTTCAAGCATATGGCCCGAGCCGGTCACGCACCACGCGAAGCGCGCGTCGGGCTTGAACTCGTCGAGCCGGCGGGCGGGCGTGGGTTGCGTCATGCGTCGGCTGCGTTGGGCGTGTCGTGCGAAAGGCGAATATGCAGCCGATGCATCTTCCGATACAGCGTGTTGCGACTGATGCCGAGCACCTTCGCGACATTGCTGACGTTCCAGCGATGCTCGTCGAGCAACTGGAGCACGGTCTCGCGCTCCTTCACCTGGATCGCGTTGAGCGACGAGGTATCGGCGTCTTCGGCGAGATGCGGCGCCGGGGTCAGCGGCGCGCGCGCGGCGGCCTGCGCAACCGGCGCGACGCCGTTCACGATCTCCGGCGGCAGATGCGCGCAGCGGATCTCGGGACCGTCGCAGAGCGCGATCGCCATTTGCAGTACGTGACGCAACTGGCGAATATTGCCCGGCCACGGATAGCTGAGCAGCGCCTGCTTCGCTTCGGCGGAGAGCGCGGGCGGCTCTTCGGCTTCGGTGCCGAGAATATGGCCGATGAGCGCGAGCGCATCTGCACGTTCGCGCAGCGGAGGCAAATTGATTTCGATGCCGTTCAGGCGGTAATACAGGTCCTCGCGGAACATGCCCGTCTGCACGAGCTCGATGAGGTTGCGATGGCTCGCGCTGATGAGCTGGAAGTCCACCTTCACCGTGGTCTCCGCGCCGAGCGGAGTGACCTCGTGTTCTTCGAGCACGCGCAGGAGCCGCGCCTGCAACGCGAGCGGCATGTCGCCGATTTCATCGAGGAAGAGCGTGCCTCCGTTCGCCTGCACGATCTTGCCGCGCCGTCCTTCGCGTTGCGCGCCCGTGAACGCGCCCGCGCGATAACCGAACAATTCGCTTTCGATCAGATTCTCCGGCAGCGACGCGCAATTCACCGCGACGAACGCGCCCGTGCCGTTCGGGCTGATGCTGTGCAGCGCATTGGCGAAGACTTCCTTGCCGGTGCCCGTTTGCCCGCGCAGGACGATCGGGATCTTGCGCTGGATCACGCGCGCCGCGAGCTGGATCTGCGAAGCCATGCGCGGGTCGCCGAATTCCAGATGCGAGAGCTTGTCGAGACGCCCGGCCGACGACGGCTCGCGCGGGTCTTTTTTCGCTGCTTTCGCGCGTGCGCCCGGCGCGGACAGATCGCGCGAGACGGGATCGTTCATCAGGATGCGCGTCGCGCCGTTCGCGCCTTCGCGCGGCGTCTGCGCGGTGAGGAAGAAGCGGCTGTTCGCCTTCGCGCTATAGACCGTCACCGGATGGAACGAGCCGCGGATGCTGCGCGCGATCATGTCTTCGAGCGATGCATTGAACGCTTCCTCGATGCGTTTGCCGCACAGCTCGGCGGGCGAGCGCAGATCGAGCTGGAAGAGCGCGCTGCGGCTCGCGGCGAGCACGACGCCTTCGTCGCTGACGGCGAGCTTGCCCGCATGCAGGGTGCCGACGAATTCGGGCCGGCTATGAAAGTGGATCATGTTCGCGTGCCGGTAGCGCGCATCGATCAGACGATTTTCGATCATCTGCCGCGACATGCCGACGAGCACGAGCGAATGCTGCTGCAGGAGCTTTGAGCGGCTCGTCACGTCGAGCACGCCGACGACCGTGCCGCGCTCGTCGAAGATGGGCGCGGCGGAGCACGTGAGGGACGTATAGCGCGGATAGAAATGCTCGTGCTGGCAGACGGCGATGCAATCGCGCTCGATGAGGCACGTGCCCATGCCGTTGGTGCCGGCCTCGCGCTCGCTCCACATCGCGCCGACGCGCAGGCCATCGGCGGCGACGGCTTCGCCGAACGGCACCGACGACACCTGATGCACGATGACGCCGTCCGCATCGACGAGCACGACGGCGAGTTCCGGATCGGCGAGCTGCTGATACAGCGTCGTCATTTCGAGCTTCGAGCACGCGATGAGGTCGCTGACGGCTTCGCGCCTGTCGTTGAGTTCATGCTGCGTGAGCACGGGCGGCATGACGAAGCGGCCCGGATCGAGCCTGAATTCCGTGAGGCACCGCAGCCACGATTGCGCGACCGAATCGCTGGCGCGGCGTGCGGCCAACGGATTATTGACGATGTTCAGCACTTCCCGGACATGCGTGTCTACGTCAGCGAGTGACGACATGGGGGCAAGTCTCCGTTGCGCCGCGTTCCGGTGCGCGGTCATCGCGCGGCCGGCCGGCGCCGAATCTGTTGTGTTTTACGCTGGCGCTGCGGCTTTTTCCCGCGTGGTTCGGTGCTGCCGATAGTCTGCTCGCAGGCGCGCCTCGTGGCCGGACAGTCGGGTGGTTTCAGGTGCTGTCCGAAACCCGATCCGGCCGGTTCTCAAAAACTTTACATCCTTAGACGCGTAGGTTCAATAAGTAGTCGCATACGGTGGCGCGGACTCGCCCGTTTTTTGCTTGCTGCTTACGGATGACTTCGGCGATGGGCGCCGGAGATCTTTCCGACAGGGGCCGCTTCACGCGGCGACGAGCATATGGGCCGATCCGAACCGATTCGCGAAGCGGTGTATGTTGCGCCGCAACCAGCCGCCTACGACGCGCGCGCTGCGATGGACATCGTTTATATCGAGGGACTCACGGGGCAGACGGTGATCGGCATCGACAAGAGCGAATTGCATGATCCGCAGACGGTGCGGATGAGTCTTGCGATCGGCGTGCCGTCGCTGCGTGCCTGCGTGACGGATCGGATCGAGGACACGGTCAATTATGCGGCGGTGCGGGAGGCGGTTCACGGGCTGCTCGCGTCGCATGGATTGCAGTTGCTGGAAGCGCTGGCGGAGCGCATCGCGCAGATGGTGATCGCGGATTTCGGAGCGCATTGGGTGAGGGTTTCGCTTGCCAAGCCCGCGAAGTTCGATGATGTCGAGGCGGTGGGGGTGGTGATCGAGCGGCGGCGAGGGGGGGAGGGGCGCGGGGCGGCGGGCGGCCCCGTGAGCCTCGCGTGGATCGGGCGGGGGTTTGTGCCGGGGTGATTGGTTTTGGTTTTGGTGTCGTCGGGTCCCGTTTTCGCGTCGGTTTATTAGCACTGCCCCTGTGCGGGGCGGCAGTCACTTTCTTTGCTGCTGCAAAGAAAGTAACCAAAGAAAGCGGCTTCTCCCATCCAAAGTACTTCACACCGGCCGCGGCACAGGCGATTGGCCTAATGGTCCGCCAATAGCGAGTGCCCTCACAAGCAGAACACGGCTTGGATCGCGCACGGTCGGTCACATCGCACCGCAACCCCCGCTGGCTCAGCACGATTTAACTCCGGCCCGCTTCGCGGCCGATGGGTTCATCGGGTCCGCACGTGCTCTCGTCGGTTTCTCTTGTGGACCCGGCGGCAGCACGCAGCGCTGTGCCGAAGCTGTTTCTTGCTGATGGGGCGTCCGTCATTATTGAGACAGTTCCGCGAGGACATCCCTGTCTCCCGATAGGATCAGCAATCCTGTTGGAATACGGAGGTGACATGTCGTTTCCCGAATGGGGATATTCCTACAACGCGCTCTATGTGCCGCTGACCGGAGGCTGGCATTGCGCGTTAATGCCCGCCCACGAGGTGCAGGAAGTCGACCGATCCTGGCGCTTGCCCTTCGAAGAGCGCAAGCAGAAGAGAAAAGAACAAAACGAGCAGATCGAACAAGACCGGCAAGACTTCGACCGCCTGTTCAAATTGCGCATCGACCGGCGCCGCGCGCGCTCATGTTCCGAATTCCGCGAATATGTGGCGTTCATCAGTCGTTACTCGCGCGTACCAAGTTGGGACTTGCGCGATGGCGCAGGCATCACACGGGCGCTGCGCACCGCCGTGCGTGACCGCTATATCATTCCCGTGATCGCGCGAAATTGGCACGGCGGACAACGCGTGTTCAGGCATTACGCCCCGCAACGCTGGACCGCGAGCGCCGGCGGTGGCACTTACAGGGAACCGAGCGACGTCATCACCTATAGCGAGTTCAAAGCATTGCAACGGGCCAATGGCGAACTCGGTGTGCTGGATTCAGTTGCCGATAGTGCAGGTCTGACCGCGGCGCGCGATCTCGCGTCGAGCGGTAGCGGCTTCGACTGGATGAGCGTCATCGAAGCAGCGGGCGGCGCGGTCGCGGGCGGCGCGCTTGCTGGCTCTGACGCCGACAGCAGCGACAATTCGATGCTCGAGAGCTTCGGGGATTCGGACGGCGGCAAGTCTCTGTTCGGCGATGCGCAGCCATTCGAATATCAGCCAGATTCGATGAGCGGCAATAGTTTCGAGGTAGCGGCGCGCGGCGTGAAAATGACAGGAAACGAACCAGGAGGATTCACGCTCAATCCGAATGGCCTTGATACGGATTTTTTCGATGTCAACGGAAATCTGACCGCGCAATATCATGAAAGCCACGGCGACGCGCATGGGCATAATTTCTACGATGGCGTCCGTGATCCCGCTCACTTACCGATGTCATCAATACCACGGCGTTAGATCTTTTTAGAAGCGATGCATATGAACGCAAAGAGTTTCGGCTGGGAATTGGCGAAGAATAGTTTTCTGTTTCCCAAGATACTCGGGGAATACCCGTCCTTTCATGATTCGGCCGTGCAATCCTTTTTCATGCAAAGAGTGAGATCCTCGCATGTGAACGACGAGGGGGAGCCGCTCGCGCCAGGTTGCGAGCGAGATCTGGTCGACCTCACACTCGAAATTCTTCACAACCGATACGGTCCACGGCATGCGAACGATGGCGCCGACTTTCTGGTAACGATCAAGTTGCTGGACATCAAAGCGGGAAACATCGATATTAACGCAATGCTTGAGGAAGCCTGGATCAGGGACATTACTTTGACTCAAGCAACAAGCGGTCTGATCGAGTTTGACCTCAATCCTAATATCGGACTCGACGTTGTTCTGACGTGCAAAGAGATCATCGTCGAATCGATCCGGCCGTATTATCGCTGACACATCATCTCGGACGCGAAGCTAAAAACCTGCGTTGAGGGCCGGCGAAAACAGGCATGCGCAACCACCATACGCAACCTCACTTCGCCGCAGACTTCTGCTGAATCCCACAAGCCTTATACGCATCCTTCTGCAAATCCCGATACTTCTTCGTCTGCGCCTTAGCGCGATCCACCCGAAACTCCGCCCCGCCTTCCCCGCCCAACGCGGCGTATTTGGAAAACGTAGACTGCTCGACGTAATCGTCATAAGTGAGCACCTGCGCGATTTTGTCGATCGCACAAGAGCACTTGTACACGTTGGCGAAGTCGTGCCCGTTATCGTCCATGCACCCGAGCACATACTCCACGCGCCCTTCGGTCGGATAGTCGTGAGTCTTCGCGGGCGCGCCGCCCCCGCCCCCCGTCGCGGCGAGCGAAAAAGGCGAAATCAGCGAGAGGCAAGCGAGCACCGTCAACGCGCAGCAACGTGGGGTCATGCGATGAGCCTCGTGGTTATCGAAAGGAGCAAGCGGCCGGCACGCATCGTCGAAACCCGCACCGGCCAGAGGCCGGATCAGTCCGGCGAGAACGGATGCGACATCGTGCCCTTCTTCGATACTACATCCTTCGCCGACGGCTCGCCCGCCACCGCGCGCGCGATCGCTTCCTTCGTCGCCTGATAGTTGAAGTCGTGGATCTTCTGGTCGTCGTCCGCTTCCCAGTGGATGAACACGCCGACGCAGATGAACACGTCGTCGGCTTCGTCGGCGGGAATCACGCCGCCTTCCACGCTGTCGGCGACCGCCATCGCCACCGCGCGCTGCGCCGGGCCGAACATCTGCACGGCCTGCTTCGCGCCCTTGATCGTCACCTTGTTGAAGAGAATCGTGTTCGGCTTGGTCAGCAGATTCGGCGCGACCACGGCGAGCAGCGACGTGAAACCATCCTTGTTGTTCGTGAGCGCGTTGCAGAACGCGGTCTCGGCTGCGGAACCTCGCGGTCCGATGATCAAGTCGATGTGTGCGACCTCGTTGCCATCGCCGACGAGCGACTCTCCTACCAGGACGCGGTTGATCTTGGCCATGCTGTTCCTCCAGTAATGTGTGGTTCCAGGGACTAGCGACTTGCTCTCGACTCGCGACGGTAAGACCTAAAGCCGCGCAAGGCTCGCGGTTCCACCGGATTGCCGATGCGACCGCTCAACCGCGAACTTCCTAACATGTTCCGTGCCAATTTTTGGTCCGCGCGGGCAGACTTCATGCATGGGTCGATGAGCTCGCCAGCGCGACGAACAGCGTCGCCACCGCGAGGTCCGCGCTCGTGCCGGGATTGATGCCGCGCGCCTTCAGTTCGGCATCCCAGTCGTCGAGCGACGGCGACTCGACGGGACAGCCCGCCATGCGCCACTCCACGCGATGCCGCGCCGCGTCGCGCGTGACACTTTGCGCCACCGCCGCGCCTTGCTTGCGCACTATGTGCGAATCGGGCCAGCCTGCGAGAAACGTCAGGAACACGTCCAGCATCGCGCGATGTTCGGTCGCCGCGCCGGGCGCGCCCGCCACGTCGAGGCCCGCGCCGAAGACATCGGCGAAACCGTTCTCATATTGACGCGCGATGCTGTCGCGATCCGCCGCGAGCGACATCGCGGCTCGCAAGGTCACGGTCGGCGGCGCGTGGACCGGTTGCTCGGGTGCGTCGCCCAGGCCGCCCGGATTGGCGAGCGCGATCGCGCGATAGGCGAGCCGCGCATCGTCGACATCCAGCTCCGCGAGCACGCGTTGCGTGGCCGCGCGCCAGCGCGATGGATCGATCGGCGCATCGGCGTCGAAATGTTCGAGCGCGGCGCACAAGGGCGCGGCGAGCAGCACGATGCCGAGATTCGTATTGCAGCCGACGGCGTCGAAGGTGCGGCGCACGGCGTCGAGTATGCGCGCGCCCACGCGCGCGCCTGGCGAGAAAATGCCCGCCGCCGCGGTGCCCGCGCTCGCGATGAATTGCGCCGACGTCATGTCGTGCCCCGCGCTCGCGATGCTCACGTTGCCGGGCTTTCGCGTCTCCACGTCGAGCCGGCACGCGCGCAGGAACGCGGCGCGCGCGCGTTGCGCGAGCGGTGCGTCAGACGCGTTCATCGCCGCTGGCGAGCGCAAGCGTGCCTTTCGATGCGGCCAGCTTGCGATCGATAAAGTCGTCGACGAGCAGCGCCGCGATATCGACCGGCGTCACCGATTGCAGGCCGCGCCACGCCGCGACGCCGTTCACTTCGAGCACGACCGGCCGTGCGCCCTCCGACGGAATCAGATCGACGCCCGCGTAATCCAGCCCGAGCGCCTGAGTCGCGCGCACGGCGATTTCCGTGAGCGCGGCTGTGAGTTCCGCCGGCTCGCATTTCGCGCCGCGCGCGAAGTTGTGAATCCAGTCGTCACCGCCGACGCGCTTCATCGCCGCGACCGCCCGGCCGCCGATCACGAGCACGCGCCAGTCGAAGCCCGGCGTGCCCGCATCGACATAACGCTGCAGATACGCGACCTGACTGAACGCCCTGAGCGACGGCAAGCTGACACCGGGCTTCTTCAGCCCCTTGCCCTGCGAGCCGAAGAGCGGCTTCATCACGACCTGCCGGCCCGCCGCCGCCTCGCGCATCAGCACGCGCCGCGCATGCGCCGGCGATTCGCCGGCCCACGTCGCGGGCGTCGGCACGCCGTAGCGGTGGAGCAGAAAGCTCGTCATCGACTTGTCGACGCTGCGCTCGATCGCGCGGGCATCGTTATAGACGGGCACGCCGCATTCGCGCAGCGCATGCAGAATGCCGAGCCGCAACGTCACTTGCTCGAAGGTGCCGCCCGCGATGCCGCGCACGAACACCGCGTCGGGCAGCGTGTGGCCGAAGCCGGGAATCGCGAGTCCGTGCGGCTTCCATGTCGTGTCGATGCGGCAATCGGCGAGATCGACGCAACGCGCGTCCACGTCGCGCGCGCGGAACGCTTTTTTCAGGCGGCCGGTGTGCCAGCCGGTTTCATCGGTCATGATGGCGACGCGCAAGCTCATGACGCGCTCCATTGCGCATCGAGCAGCGGTTTGTCGACCTTGCCGCCGTGATACGTCGCGCCGCTTTCGAGACTCGACACCCACGCCTCGGCGGGCGCGAAGAGCGCCGGGTCGATCTGATAGAAGTCGTAGTTGAACGACGTGAAGATGTCCGCGAACGGGCGCCCGTAATCGCGCGCATTGGACGACGGCAATTCGGCGGCGAGGCGTTTCGCGACCGCATCGCTCTTCACGGTCAGATGCACGCGGCCGCCGTAGAGGATCGCGTCGTTGGTGCGGCCCATCGCGGCGATGCCGTCGGGCGCGGGCGGCGGAAGCGGCGCGCTGCCGCTGCCTTCGACGATCTCGGCCAGATCGATCCCGAGCACATGCGTCTTGTGCAGCGCAACTTCGACGACACGCGCGACGACCTGCACCGTGCCCGCGACAGACTGTGTCGGCGTCACGGCGATCACGAGCTTCTCGGGCGCGAGGCCGCAATCGTTGAGCACCTTGTCGATGACGACCTGCGGCGGCAGGCGATCCACTTCCATCACGAGCGCGCCGCGATCGTGGCGGTCGCGATAGCCGAGCTCGTCGAAAAGCGGCTCCTTGCATGCGAGCGCGCGCGCCGGACCCGAGCCGAGCGAAAAGAACTTCTTGCCGCCCGTCTGCTCCTTCGTCGCCGAAAGGCTCCAGCCCGCGTACTGGCTCGCCAGGCACGCGAGCACCGGATTGCTCGTATGAACTTCGATGAAGCCCGGCCACAGCGGCGCGTCGTCGAACGCGACGCGACGCGCGACGCGCCCGAGGCCGCCCATGCAGATGCGCGCGATCAGGACGCCCGCGTCGGCGCTGCCTTTGGCGTTCACGCCCGCATCGACGATGACGGTGCCGGCGTTCGTGCGGGCGATGTCGACATGCAGACGCGCGGCATCGTCGATGAGACGCGCGACGAGCCGCTCGCTCGATGCGTTGACGCTCACCGCGGCATCCGCCTGAAAAGTTGAAGTCATGGTTTCGACAAGGTTTCGATGCGTTGCAGAAGGCGCGCGTGCTCGCGATCCAGCGCGTCGCGCAGATCGGAGAACGCGGGCGCGGACGCCGTCATCGTGCAAACGGGCTGGCCCGCTTCGATGCGCGCGCCGACGAGCGGCACGTCGTGGCACGCGGGATCGTCGAAGCAGGCGTCGCTGAATGCGCGCGATGCGCTGAAGCCATCCTGCGCGAACACGACGCGTTGCCCCGCGTGCAGCGGCGGCGTGCGCGCAGCCGTATTCGGCGTGTGCGGCAGGTCGCCGTGCAGGCACGCGTCCAGATGCGCGCCGATCAGCCCGCGCGGCCACGCGTCGGGCCACGCGGCCTCGTAAAGCGCCATCGTCGATGACGGGCGCGTGTTGATTTCGAGCACGCTGAAGGCATCGCCGTCGAGCAGAAAGTCGATGCTGTTCAGGCCCGTCAAATCCGTTTGCCAGACGATTCTGTCGATGGCTTCGACGATGCGCGCCGCGATGTGCGCGGGCAGGCGCACCGGCCCGAGCGAGCCCGCATGCACGAACGGCAGGCGTCCCGCTTCGACCGTCAGTTGCTCCGCGAAGCCGATCACCGCCGCTTCGCGATGCGCGGCGACGAAGAGCGCGGACATCGATCGGCCTTGCGCGAGCCGCTGAAAATACGCGCCGGCGGGCGTGCGAGCGACGTCGTCGGCCCATTCGATATGCGTGCCGCCGCAGCCGTCGGAGCGCTTCACGAGCCAGCCGCGGCGATCGGCGGGCGGCGTGTAGCGGACTTCCGGATGCGCGATATGCGCGTCGTCGAGCAGCGCGAAAAAGCGCCGCGGATCGCGCACGGCCGCCGCCTGCGCGCCGTTGCCGATGAAGCGCGGCACGCGCGGCGCGCGGCTCAGCTCGCCCGCGAGCGGCTCGAGTCCGCTCGTCACGATGAGGCCGAGCATGCGCGGCAGGCGCGCGGCATGTTCGAGCGCGTCGTAGAGACGCGTCCGGTCGATCGACAGACCGCGGCCGCCGATGTCGAACCACATGCCCGCGTGCTCGCGCGTGTCGCGATCGCCGAAGATATCGAGCGCGACGACATTCAGTCCCGCGCGCGCCGCCGATTGCGTCAGCAGCCGCGCCGACAAACCGGCGACCGCGATGCGCGGCGCGCGGGACAGCTCGCCCGAAATCACGAGCTTTGTCCCGCGACGATCGCGCGGGCTTCGTCGAACGCTTCGGGAAAGCCGAGATAAACGGGCTTGCCGCCCGTGCGCATGCGCAGAAAGAGCCGATGCTCGGCCTGATACTTCACGTTGCCGATCGCGAGCGCGCCGATGCCGACCGCGTCGGCGCGCGCGGCGCCCGCAAGCGGCTTGCCGTCGTCCATCACGTTGACGCCGGCGATGCCTTCGGGCGGCACGGCGTTGACATCGGCGGCGATCAGCAGATTCTTCGCGTGCGCGAGATCGGCGGACGTCATCACCTGCACGCCCGCGACCGCGGTGGCGAACACCACTTCGGCGCGCGCGAGCTCGCGATGCAGCTGATCGGGCGAGCCGGTCGCGACCCCCGAGGTCGCGATATCGAAGCGGCGATTGATCTCGTCGCTGACCTGCGTCGCGCGCGACTGGCTCGAATGGCTCGCGACGGCGACATCCGCTCCGAGCGATGCGGCCATCGCCGCCGCCACGCGTCCGACCGCGCCGGTGCCGCCGAGAATGAGCAGACGCTTGCCGCCGAGATCGACGGAATGCGCGGCGCGCAGATGCTTTTCCGCGAGCGCGACGAGCGCGGCGGCGGTCGTGTACGCGCCGCTCGGATCGGCGAAGACGGAGACTTCGAAGGGCGGGACCATCGCGTTGCGGGCTTTTTCGAGCATGTCGGCGGCGAGCATCACGTCGCGTCCGCCGATGAAGATGCCGGTGCGCGACACGCCTTTCGGCCCGCGCGAGAAGATCGCGTCCTGCGTGAGTTGCACGACGCTGTCTTCGTCGACATTGCAGTAGGGCACGAGGATCTGATAGCCCGCGTCGGCGGCCATGTTCACGTCGAACGGGCTCATTTGCGGCGTGCTGGTGAACATGTGCAGGACGTAGGGTCTTTCGGTGGCTTCGGGCATGGCGATGAACTCGTTGGCGTGTTGATGTCGATGTCGCTTGAATCTGTCGATGTGCTCTCGTGCTCAGGCCGCGTTCGCGCCGTGATGACGGTGACCGGCCGCGCGCCACGTCGCGCCGCGATTGCGTCCCGAGGCAATCGTGAGCGTGAGCGGCGTGCCCGGCGAGACGCGCTGCGCGGTGGCGCGCGCGCGCTCGGCGTCCTGCGCGCTCGCGACGAACGCGAAGCCGACCGGGCCCCACGACGTTTGTCCGATGCCCGCCTTCTGCTCGGCGGCGACGGCTTCGAGCGCGCGCGCGACCGCCGGGCTCGCGAATACGCCGCCTTGCACGGGCGCGAAGTATTCGCCGATGGTTTGCTGCAGGTCGCAGATGGCGTCGGCGAAGGTGTCGAAGTCGCTTTCCGCGACGGCGGGCAGGACGCGCATCAGCACCAAATGAGACAGATGTGCGGCGAGCGTCGCTGGGAAGGGCGCGAGCGACGCGAGGCCGCGCTTTTCTTCGTCGCCGTGCAGGCCTTCGCGCGAGGTGTCGTCGATGAGCAGGACGCGCCATGCTTCGGGGAACGGCTGACGCGCGATGAGCGGCGGCAGTTTCGTGGCCGACGCGTGGCGCAGGTCGCGGCCGCCGTCGACGATCAGGCCGCCGTGATCGAAGCCATGTATGCCGATGCCGGAGCGCGCGCCGCGTGTGAGGATTCTCGCGATATCGGCGGTGTTCGTGTCGTGGCCTTGTACGCGGGCGAATGCGGTGCCGAGCGCCAGCGCCAGTTGTGTGCCGGAGCCGAGGCCCGTGTGGGCGCGCGGTGTTTCGTGTACTTCGATGTCGATCGTCGAGGGCGCGCCTAGCGCTTTCTCCAGTTGCTCGAGGTGCCGCTCGATGCGGTCGCGCTGGGCATCGCTCGTGACGCCTTCGATCATCGCGTTGCGCCGCGAGGCGGGGGCTTGCCGGGCGGTGATGCGCGTGCCGTGGGCATCGATCGCAAGGCCTACGCTGCCGAAGGCGCGGCCCAGAGAACCGTTCGGGTCGATGAAGCCGAGATGCAGGCGCGCAGGCGATTCGACTGTGATCGCCGAGGGCGGCGATAAGCGTCCGGGGGAGGTCGGCATCGGGATTGGCTTCCTGTTTGGAGGAATCTTTTTTGGGGCTTTGGGGTTAGGCAAATCCTGTACCAGGGAGGGGTTTGGTTTTTTTCGCCGGGTCCCGTATTCGTGGTGGTCTATTAGCACTGCCCCTGTGCGGGGCGGCAGTCACTTTCTTTGCTGCTGCAAAGAAAGTAACCAAAGAAAGCAGCTATCCCCATCCAAAGTACCTCACACCGGCCGCGGCACAGGCGATTGGCCTAATGGTCCGCCAGTAGCGAGTGCCCCCGCAAGCAGAACACGGCTTGGACCGCGCACGGTCCGACGAGCCAGTACCTTGAGGACGCTGGTTCAGCACAAAAGAGCATCGGCACAGCGCTACGCGCTGCCGCCGGGCCCACAAGGGAAACCGACGAGAAGCATGCGCGGTGAGATGGAAGTGTTAGCAAAGAAGCACGCGCCGACCCGATGGACCGGTCGGCCGCGAAGCGGGCCGGCGCTATTTCGTGCTGAACCCGCAAGGATTGCGGTGCGATGAGACGGACCGTGCGCGATCCAAGCGGTGTTCTGCTTGTGAGGGCACTCGCTACAGGCGGGCCATTAGGCCAATCGCCTGTGCCGGGGCCGGTGTGAGGTACTTTGGATGGGGATAGCTGCTTTCTTTGGTTACTTTCTTTGCAGCAGCAAAGAAAGTGACTGCCGCCCCGCACAGGGGCAGTGCTAATAGACCACCAAAAAATCGGGATCCGGCGAAAAAAACTCAACCCCAAACCCTAGTCATACTTGATATAGCGGAATCGCTGATCATCCGAAGGCGTGCCCTCGAGCGGCCCATCCTCCTTACCGGGTTGCCACTGAATAACTTCTTCGATCTTCGAAGCCAGAGCAAAATCCTTATCGGTGATGCCCTTAGCCGAATGCGTCTTCAGCTTGACGATGACGAAAGCATAAGAAACCGTAAGGTCCGGATGATGCCACGCGGCCTCCGCAAGATGCCCCACGGTATTGACCACCATCAGCGTTCCCTTCCAGCTCTCCGTCTTGAACTTGCGCCTGAGCCACCCATCCTCGACATACCAGTGCTTGAGCACGCCAGTCAGACGCTGCTGGATTTCCTCGTCGGAATAAACCTTTTCGGCTTGAGCCATGGCGAAGCCTCCAAATAGAAGAATGCGTCAGCAAGTCCAAGTATGCGCCAAGAAAACATGCTGCATCGCGCCATGTCACGCGGCCCGCTTACGTGTTCCATGCAGTTCACTTTTTCGCGTATTTGACACAGTATGTGTCGCCACCCGACATCGACCCGCCCGCACGCGACACCATTCCCCGTCAAATTCCCGATTTGAAGCAGCACGAGTTAAACCGGCATGGAATATGCAATTGGCCTCTCTACGCAAGCGGCCGGCTACGCACCGGACGAGGCGCAGCTCGTTACCTGCATTTGAAGGCGCGCACGATGCAACCTGGTAGCGTGGTCATCCCTGGGTCGGAGGCATCACCATTCTGGAGGAGACATGAACTTACGCACCCTGGTTCTTGGACTGGCGGTGGTCGCGACGGCTGGCCTGAATTCATATGTGGCCCAGGCCGACTCGCAACTCGACAGCCTGATCAAGAATCCCTCGAACTGGGCGGCGCAAGCGGGCGATTACTCGAATCACCGCTATAGCACGCTCAAGCAAATCAACGAAAACAACGTCGGCAAGCTACAGGTTGCCTGGACCATGTCGACTGGCGTGCTGCGCGGCCATGAAGGCTCGCCGCTCGTTATCGGCGACACGATGTATATCCACTCGCCATTCCCCAACAAGGTTATCGCCATCAACCTGAAGGATCAGACCTTCATCTGGCAATACCAGCCGAAGCAGGATCAGCAAGTTATCTCGGTGATGTGCTGCGATACGGTCAACCGTGGCCTCGCATACGGCGACGGCAAGATCTTCCTCCAGCAAGCCGACACCAAGCTCGTCGCGCTCGACGCAAAAACCGGCGACGTCGTCTGGACCGCGCAAAACGGTGATCCGAAGAAAGGCGAAACCAACACCAACGCGCCGCACGTTTTCGGCGACAAGGTGCTGACCGGCATCTCGGGCGGTGAGTTCGGCGTGCGCGGACGGATCATCGCGTACAACATCAAGGACGGCAAGGAGGTCTGGAAGGCCTATAGCACCGGCCCCGACAATGAAATGCTGATGGACCCGCAGGCGACCATGACCTGGACCGACGGCAAGATGGCGCCGGTCGGCACGGACTCGTCGCTCAAGAGCTGGCAGGGCGATCAGTGGAAGTACGGCGGCGGCACGACGTGGGGCTGGTACGCATGGGATCCAAAGCTCAACCTTGTGTACTACGGCTCGGGCAATCCGGGCACGTGGAACCCGACGCAGCGTCCGGGCGACAACAAGTGGTCAATGACGATCTTCGCGCGTGATCTCAACACGGGCAAGGCGAAGTGGGTCTATCAGATGACGCCTCACGACGAGTGGGACTATGACGGCGTCAACGAGATGATCCTCTCCGACCTGAACATCGGTGGCAAGAACGTGCCGGCGATCGTTCACTTCGACCGCAACGGCTTCGGCTATACGCTGAATCGCGATACCGGCGAACTGCTCGTCGCGCAGAAGTACGACCCGGCGGTGAACTGGGCCGATAGCGTCGATCTGAAGAGCGGCCTGCCGATTCGCAATGCGAGCTACTCGACGCAGAAGGCCGGTCCCGATCACAACGTGAAGAACATCTGCCCCGCGGCGCTCGGCTCGAAGGATCAGCAGCCGGCTGCATTCGACCCGGGCTCGAAGCTGTTCCTCGTGCCGACGAATCACGTCTGCATGGACTACGAGCCGTTCCAGGTCGACTACGTGTCGGGTCAGCCGTTCGTCGGCGCGACGCTCTCGATGTATCCGGGTCCGAACGAGAACGGCGCGATGGGCAACTTCATCGCGTGGGATGCCGCGAAGGGCAAGATCGTATGGTCCAAGCCGGAGAAGTTCTCGGTGTGGTCCGGTGCGCTCGCGACCGCCGGTGGCGTCGTGTTCTACGGCACGCTTGAAGGCTATATCAAGGCTGTGCGCATCAAGGACGGCAAGGAGCTGTGGAAGTTCAAGACGCCGTCGGGGATCATCGGCAACGTGTTCACGTACCAGTACCAGGGCAAGCAGTATGTCGGCGTGTATTCGGGCATCGGCGGCTGGGCCGGCATCGGCATGGCGGCAGGTCTCGAGAAGTCGACGGAAGGCCTGGGCGCGGTCGGCGGCTACAAGGAGCTCGCAAAGTACACGGCTCTCGGCGGCACGCTCTTCGTGTTCGCGATTCCCGGCGGTTGATCCTCCCGTTTGACGCGCATGAGTCGATGCGTGATGCGTGGCGGCCGCAACGGCCGCCGCGCCGAAATACCCCTATATACAAGACATGTTCAAGGAGTCAGACGTATGAAAGGCCGATCACTCTTGCTGCTGACGATGACGCTCGCCGCCTCGTCCGCTTCCTTTGCACAGACGCCGCCCTCGATGCCTGCGCAATTGAAGCCCGTCGCGTACAAGGTCGTCGATGGCAACAAGGTAGACAGCGACACGCTGCAGGGCTGGAAGACCTGGCGCGCGCTTGCGTGCGAACGCTGTCACGGGGCGAAGCAGGAAGGGATGGTCGGCCCGTCGCTGATCGATGCTTTCAAGACGCTGGACAAGAACGAGTTTCATCGGACCGTATTCGGCGGGCGCGTGGACAAGGGCATGCCCGATTTCAGCGCGAGCCAGATGATGCAAAAGAACTGGGAGAACCTCTATTCCTATCTGAAGGGGCGCTCCGACGGCAAGATCAACCCGGGCGATCTGCAGGCAATCGATGCAAAATGAGGACGTTGCACAGCCGGTCGACGGCTGGCGTCCGATGATTGCTCTCATACCCGGAGGTGTCGATGTCTGATCGCAATGCAAGCCGCGCCGCTTCGTTTCGATTCGCAGCCGCGTTATGCGCGGCATTCGCGACGTTCTCGGCGCAACACGCGCTCGCGCAAGGCGCGGGCGGCCCGCCGCCCAATCTGCCGAACAATGATGGCGCGGACGGCGTGCTGCGCGTGTGCGCGGATCCGAACAACATGCCGCTCTCGAACAAGAAGGGCGAAGGTTATGAGAACAAGATCGCGAGCCAGATGGCGAACGATTTCGGCTATAAGCTCGAATACACCTACTGGCCGCAACGCATGGGTTTCGTGCGCAACACGCTGCGCGAAAAGGTGCCTCAGACAGAGCGCTTCAAATGCGATCTGATCATCGGCGTGCCGAAGGGTTATGAGCTGACAGCCACGACGCGTCCCTATCTGCATTCCACGTACGCAATGGTGTTCCCGAACAAGCCCGAATACGCGAGCATCAAAGCGCCGTCGGATCTGATGAATCTGCCGCCCGATCAACTGAAGAAGATGAAGCTCGGCATTTTCGTGAAGAGTCCTGCGGTGGACTGGTTGCTCAGTCATAACCTGATCGATCAGGCTGTGTCTTATCAGGGGCAAAGCGGCGATCCGGAAGCTTTTCCGGGCGAGATGATCGAGCGCGATCTGGCGCAAGGCCAAGTCGATGCGGCTTTCGTATGGGGGCCGATCGCGGGTTATTTCGCCAATCGTTCGGACAACAAGGTGCGCCTCGTGCCGTTTCCGGCGGGTCAGCCGATCCGCTTCGACTACGAGATTTCGATGGGCGTGCGTTACGGCGAGAAGGCATGGCGCGACAAGGTCGATAACTGGATCGCGTCGAATCAGCCGAAGATCGATCAGATTCTCTCGACCTATCAGGTTCCGTTGCTGCCGTTGCAGCCGGCCAGCGCGCAATGAAGCGGACATTCGGCGGTTCTCTTTGCGCGTGGGTTTTCGCGCTGGGCGGCGCGATGTCTTTCGGCGCGATGGCCGCGGATGCGCCGCCGGCTTCGTCGCCTGCCGCGGACATCAAGCCGGCCGAGCAGTTGCTTTTCATGCAGCCGCATATGAACGGTGTCGAGCCGCAGACCGAGCTCGATTATGCGGTGGATTATTCGGGGCCGCCGTCGAAGGTGAACGATATGTTGCGCGTGCTCGTCGTGAGTCCGGGCAATAGCAAGAACGACGCGAAAGTGAGCGATCGAACGGGCAGCGTCAATGTGCCGGGCGGGCTGCCGTGCAATCCGGCGATCATCTATTTTCTCGAGCACGATATCGCGGAGATGGAGCAACTGACGGGCGGTCAGCGGCGCTATTTTCAGCAGCGCGTACGGCTGGCGCTCGCGGCGGGGCCTGCGATTACGCCGGTGTCGAGCGAGTCGCTCGGTCTCGGAAAGCATGCTAAGGCTCAGCAGATCGTCATTCAACCGTATTTGAACGATCCGAATGCGGAACGGTTCACCAAGTATCTTGGCAAGCGCTATACGTTTGTCATGGCGGATGATGTGCCTGGGCGGTTGCTGATGATTCGCACTGAAGTGCCGGGTGAGGGGAATGATTTCGTGCATCCGTTGCAGAAGGAGACGATTGCTTATCAGGGGATGGTCAAGAATATGAATGCGCCGGGGAAGGGCCCGAATGCGCCTCGGGCTAGTCGGTGATGGGTGGTTTTGGGTTTTTTGGGTTTTTTGGGTTTTTGCTTTCGCTGGATCCCGATTTTTTAGTGGTCTATTAGCACTGCCCCTGTGCGGGGCGGCAGTCACTTTCTTTGCTGCTGCAAAGAAAGTAACCAAAGAAAGCAGCTTCTCCCATCCAAAGTACCTCACACCGGCCGCGGCACAGGCGATTGGCCTAATGGTCCGCCCGTAGCGAGTGACCCCGCAAGCAGAACACGGCTTGGCTCGCACACGGTCCGACGAACCACTACTTTGAGGGCGCTGGTTCAGCACGAAACAGCATCGGCACAGCGCTACGCGCTGCCGCCGGGCCCACAAGGGAAACCAGCGGGCTGCGCATGCAGTGAGATGGAAGCGTTAGCAAAGAAGCACGCGCGGACCCGATGGACCCATCGGCCGCGAAGCGGGCCGGCGCGATTTCGTGCTGAACCCGCAACGATTGCGGTGCGACGAGGCGGATCGTGCGCGATCCAAGCGGTGTTCTGCTTGTGAGGGCACTTGCTACGGGCGGGCCATTAGGCCAATCGCCTGTGCCGGGGCCGGTGTGAGGTACTTTGGATGGGAGAAGCTGCTTTCTTTGGTTACTTTCTTTGCAGCAGCAAAGAAAGTAACTGCCGCCCCGCACAGGGGCAGTGCTAATAGACCGACGCGAATGCAGGATTGCATAGAACCCCAAACCACCCCAACCCATTACCAACCCCCCCCCGTGAATTTCATCCGTTCCCTCACGCTGCGTCAGCTGCAAATCTTCGTGATAGCCAGCCGCTGTCCGAGCTTCGCACGCGCCGCCGAGGAACTGCATCTCACGCAGCCAGCCGTATCGATGCAAATCCGTCAACTCGAAGAAGCCATCGGTCTGCCTCTGTTCGAACGCGTCGCGCGGCGTCTCGCGCTGACCGAAGCCGGCGAAAGGCTGTCGCATCACGCCACCCGCATTCTGGGCGAAATCAAGGACGCCGAAGACGCGATGATGTCGCTCACGCAAGCCGACAGCGGTTCGATCGCGGTGAGCATCGTCAGCTCGGCGACATACTTCGCGCCCAAGCTGCTCGCGCTCTACAGGCAGCAGTATCCGAAAGTCGATGTCCACTTCTCCGTCGGCAACCGCGAAACGCTGCTGCGTTTGCTGCAGGACAACGCGACCGATCTCGCCATCATGGGCCGCCCGCCGCCCGAACTCGGTACGACGGCCGAACCGCTCGCCTATCATCCGCATGTGATCGTCGCGCCGCTCTCGCATCCGTTGCGTCATGCAAAGGGATTCGACTTGCAGGAACTCGCGAACGATACCTTCCTGTTGCGTGAGCCCGGCTCGGGCACGCGCGCAGTGGCGGAGCATGTGTTTCGCCAAAACCTGTTCGTGCCCGCGCGCAGCGTCACGCTGGGCAGCAATGAAACCATCAAGCAAGCGGTGATGGCGGGCATGGGCGTGAGCCTCATCTCACTGCATACGCTCTCGCTCGAACTGCGCACCGGCGAAATCGCCGTGCTCGACGTGAACGGCACGCCCGTCGAACGGACCTGGCAACTCGTGCATTCGCGCTCCAAACAACTCTCGCCGACCTGTCTCGCGTTTCGCCGCTTTCTCCTCGAACACGCCGAGCCATTCCTCGAGCGCGAATACGCGCAGTTCGGCTTGCGCCGGCCCAGGCGTCTCGCCGAAGCAAGCAGCGCCCGATGAAGCTCGCATCGGCCTCGTGTCGCGTCGTGTTCTTCATACTATTCGCAGGCGCGACGGTCGCGCGCGGCGAGACCGCGCTATCGGTCACGCAGGTCGCGCCGGGCAACTACGCGCATCGCGGTCACGACGATGTCGCCACGCCCGAGAACGGGGGCGATATCGCGAACGTGGGCTTCATCGTCGGAACGCGCTGCGTCGCGGTAATCGACACAGGCGGCACGCTCGCGGAAGGCCGCGCGCTGCGCGCCGCAATACGCGCGGTTACGCCGCTGCCGGTCTGCTACGTCATCAACACGCACATGCATCCGGATCACATCTTCGGCAATGCGGCTTTCAAGGACGATCATCCGCAATTCGTCGGCAGCGCGACGCTCGCGCAGGCCGAGGCCGCGCGCGCGGACAACTACATGCGCGCGCTGAAGCGCGAGCTGGGTAGCGTGGCGGCCGGCAGCGAGATCGTCGCGCCGACGAAGACCATCGACGGCACGGGCACGCTCGATATCGGCGGACGCACGCTCACGCTGCGCACATGGAAAACCGCGCATACCAACAACGACTTGACGGTATACGATGAGAAGAGCGGCACGTTGTGGACGGGCGATCTTCTGTTCGTGCGCTGCATTCCTGTTGTCGATGGCAGCGTGGTCGGCTGGCTCGACGATATCGAGCGCATTCGCCAGATGAATCCGCGTCACGTCGTGCCCGGACACGGTCCGCTCGATCCGCCGTGGCCGCAAGCGCTCGACGCCGAGGCGCGCTATCTCGCGGATCTGGCGCGCGATGTGCGTGCGGCCATCAAGAAGGGCGAAACCATCGGGCAGGCCGTCGACAGCATCGGTCTCGAAGAAAAGGACAAGTGGCTTCTCTTCGACATGTACCACCGTCGCAATGTCACGGCCGCCTATGCGGAGCTGGAGTGGGAGCAGTAGTGCTGCACTGGAGGGACATCATGAAGACAGCATGGTCCGGCGTTCGCGCGATGACGATCGCGAGTCTCGCCGCCGCGGCGCTCGCGCCCTATGCCGCGCAGGCGGCGCAGCCGGAAGACGATCCCGACAAGGTGGCGCGCTGGCTCGACTTCAAGGAAGGCACGTTCAAGGGCCGTGCGATCGACACGCACGGCGACGCCGTCATCAAGCTCGACGCGCCCGCGCGCGCGGCCGACGCCGCCGTCGTGCCGATCGCGATCAACGCGCAATTCCCGCAGACGCCCACGCATTACATCAAGAAGGTCTATCTCTTCATCGACGAGAATCCGGAGCCTTATGCGGGGTCGTTCGAATTCACGCCGGAATCGGGACTCGCGTCGATCGAAACGCGCGTGCGCGTGGAGGACTACACCTTCATGCGGGCAATCGCGGAAACCAATGACGGCAAGCTCTATAGCGCGGTTCGCTTCGTGAAGGCATCGGGCGGCTGTTCCGCGCCCGCCGACAAGGACGAAGACGCCGCCGAGCGCGCGGCGGGACAGGTCAGGCTTCAGACCGAAGGGCAGGCCGTGACGGGCAAGCCCGCGCTTGCGCAAGTGATGGTGCGTCATCCGAACCGAACCGGCATGGCGATGAACCAGGTCACGCGCAACTACGCAACGGCGTATTTCATTCGCAAGGTTTCGATTACGTATGCGGATAAGCCGGTGATGACCGCGAACGTGAATTTCTCGATCAGCGAGAACCCGAATTTCCGCTTCTATTTCGTACCGGGCGGCAAAGGCGAACTGAAGGCGTTCATCGAAGACACGAAGAACAAGCACTGGGACGGCGCCGTGGCAGTCGACGCGCAACCCGGCGGCGCGCAAACATCGGCGATGAAATGACGGCGCGCGGCTTGCGAACGCTGGTCTGCACGCTGCTCCTCGTCCTGAGCACGCTCGCGCACGCGGCGATGAGCGGCATGCCCGCGCCCGTCGCGATCGCGCCGGGCGTGTACGCGTTCATCGGCGACAGCGATGCCGTCGCGCCCGCGAATCATGGCATCGTTGCGAACAACGGTTTCATCGTCGGAGAGGATGGCGTCACGGTGATCGACACGGGGCCTTCCTATCGCTATGGCCGCGCGATGATCGAAGCGATCCGCAAGGTCACGCCGTTGCCGGTGAAGCTCGTCATCATCACGCATCAGGCGCCCGAGTTCGTGTTCGGCGCGGCTGCGTTCCGCGATGTCGACGTCCCGATTCTCGCGCACGCACGCACCGCGCAACTGATTCGCGAGCGCTGTTCGATCTGCCTCGCGAATCTGCGCAAGACCCTCGGCGAAGACGAAATGGCGGGCTCGCGCGTGACCGTGCCCGATAAAACAGTGAACGGGACGACGGAGATCGAAAGCGGCGGGCGCAAGCTGCAACTGCTGCATTTCGGCCCCGCCAGCACGCCCGGCGATCTCGCCGTGCTCGACACGCAAACCGGTGTGCTGTTCGCAGGCGGGCTCGTTTCGAACGGTCGCATACCGGAATTGCGCAACGAACAGATTTCCGGCTGGCTTGCAGCGCTGGAGAACCTTCGCGCGCTCGACCTGAAGACGGTCGTGCCCGGCTTCGGCGCAACCTTGCGCGGCGACGACATCCTGCAGACAGGCGCGTATCTGCGCGCGCTCGAAGCATCGGTGAAGCGCGCGTATGCGAGCGGCGTCGGCCTCACCGAGGCGATGCACACCGTGCAGGTGCCCGCTTTCAAAGACTACAAGCTCTATGCGATCGCGCAGCCGCAGAACGTGCAGCGCATCTATCTGCAACTGGAAAAGCAGTAGCGCGTTGCCGCAATGTTCTTTCCGATGCCGTACAACCACCAGGAGACTCGACGATGGCCCAGCTCGTAGCGCTATACAAGACCCCGTCCGACCCGAAGGCATTCGACGAATACTATGCATCGACTCACGCGCCGCTCGCGAAGACGCTGCCGGGCTTGCGGCGTTATGAGATCAGCACGGGACCGGTCGCGACAGCGTCGGGGGATTCGCCCTACTACCTCGTTGCGCTGCTGGAATTCGATTCGATGGAAGCGATCAAGACCGCACTCAATTCGCCCGAAGGCCAGAAAACCGCCGGCGATCTCGCCAACTTCGCGCAAGCCGGCGTCGAGCTATTGATGTTCGATGCGAAAGAAGCCTGACCACGCCTCATGCCTTCGGAGATGCGCGCGCATCTCCGAAGCGCCATCGCATTTCATCAGTACATTCCCCTGCAGCAAGACCCGCATCGTCGAATGGAGATGTTGCGCGGTTTTGTATCCATCGATATATAATCCGTTCTGTATCGGACGATATAAAACATCCGTCCGTTGAATCGATGGAGCTGGATCATGGCGCGACCGCGCAATTTCGACGAGGACAGCGTGCTCGATGCCGTTGCCGAGGCGTTCTGGACGCACGGCTACGAAGGCACGTCCACGCGCGACCTCGTGCAGTACACCGGGCTCACGCAACCGAGCCTCTATAACGCATTCGGCGACAAGCGCGCGCTCTTTCTGCGCGCGCTCGATCACTATCTCGAACACACCTTGCGCGAGCGCATTCAGCGTCTCGAATCGACGATGACGCCCGACCGGGCCATTTCTGCGTTCTTTCGCGAGATCGTCGAACGCTCGGTGTCGGACGAGCATCGACGCGGCTGCATGCTGGTGAACGCGGCGCTCGGCGTGTCGCCGGAGGACGAGGAATTTCGCGAGCTCATCGCCGAGGAAATATCGTTGATGCGCGCGTTCTTCGAACGCTGCATGAAGGCCGGGTTGAAGAGCGGCGATATCGAACGCGTGATGCCGGCTGATGCTGCCGCCACGAGCCTGCTCGCCGTGCTGCTCGGCGTGCGCGTGCTGGCGCGCGTCGACCCGAAGCCTGCGTTGCTGAGCGGCGCCGTCGCGCCGACGCTCGCGATGCTGAAGTTGCCGCCACTCGGACAGCCCGTGGCCAGGCGCTAGGTCCATCGATTTTTTTCACGTCACGTTGTCCGGCCGCGTGCATGCTCGCCCGGCCGCGGGAGTCGTCATCATGTCGGATCAAACGGCATCGGCCATGCGCGCCGATCAACCCGCTTCACTCGATGTCCGCACGTTCTTCGCGATGCTCGCGGGCTTTTGCGCGAGTCTCGTCGCGATCGGCCTTGCGCGCTTTGCTTACACGCCGCTCATTCCGCCGCTGATCGAAGCGCACTGGTTCACGTCGTCGCAGGCGGTGACGCTCGGCGCCGCCAACTTCGCGGGCTATTTCGCGGGCGCGCTCTTCGGTCGAGCGATCGCCAACGCACTCACGAATCGTCACGCGTTGCGTCTTCTCATGCTGATCGCGACAGCCGCGTTCTTCGCTTGCGCGTTTCCGTTGTCGATCGCGTGGTTCTTCGCGTGGCGGTTTCTCTCGGGCCTTTCGGGCGGGGCGATCATGGTGCTCGTCGCAACGACGATCCTGCCGCACATTCCCCCTGCGCGACGCGGCTTCGCGAGCGGCATGATCTTCGTCGGGCTGGGCTTCGGCATTGCGGCATCGGGCACGCTTGTTCCGCGGCTCCTGCATCACGGCCTGCACGATACATGGATGGGCCTCGGCGTGTTCTCGCTCATGCTGACCGCGATCGCGTGGTTCGGCTGGCCCGCGTCGAATCCACCCGCTGTCGCGGCGCCGCGCGCGTCGGCGCATTCGAGCGCGTACGGCGGCGCGCGTCTGCGGCTGCTGTATGCGCAATACGCGGCGAATGCGCTCGGGCTCGTGCCCGTGATGATTCTGCTCGTCGACTGCATCGCGCGCGGCTATGGTAGAGGTGCCGAAACGGGCGCGAGCTATTGGGTGCTCTATGGCGTCGCGGCGATTTCCGGGCCGCTCATCTGCGGGAATGCGGGCGATCGCATTGGCTTCGGCAGGGCTTATCGCCTTGCGTTGCTGTTGCAGGCGTGCGCGGTGACGTTGCTGGCCTTATCGGGGAATGCGTATGTGATGGGCCTCGCGACGGTTGCGCTCGGCATCTCGACGACCGGCATCGTGCCGCTCGCGCTCGGCCGCGTGCATGAGCTGTTGCCGCACGATCACGCGGAGCAACGCGCGGCATGGAGCCGGGCGACATCGGCGTTCGCGCTGTGTCAGGCGCTCGCGGGTTATGGCTATTCGTACCTGTTCTCGCATACGCATAACGACTACGCGCTGATCTTCGCGTGCGGAGCGTCGGCGCTCGCGATCGCGTTCATCGCGGATCTCGTCGTGAATCGCACGCGAGCGGCGAGTTAATCGATGCGGCCGGAGGGCGGATCACCCGATTCGATTTCCGGGTCGGCCACGCTCAGGTCTTCGCGCCGATGGTTGATCATGAGAAACACGCTCATCAGCACGAGAAACGCGACGACGAGCATCGTCGCATTGATGAGGACGCGCTCATAGCCCAGCTCCGCGACGTTGATGAACGGATAGGGATAGAAATCGGAGAAGCTTCCGCGCCACAGCGTGATGCAAAGATAAGAGAGCGGATAGACGAGCCAGAGCGCGCATCGTCGCCATGAAAGATGAAAGCGCGGCACGAACAGGAACCAGTACAAGGCAGCCAGCGCCGGCACGACGGTATGCAGCGATTCGTTGACGAGCGCGCGATAACCCGAGGGCGTCCATAGATAGCGCAGCAACGCGTTATAAGCGATGCCGACGAAGACGATATACACGACGACCGCCGTCACGACGGTCGGCTTGCGAAAGAAGCGCGCGATGGGAAATTGCGCGCGCGTCGCGACGCAGGTAAAGCAGAACGCGGTCAGCAGCACGGTCAGATTCGTCAGATAGCTGCTCATGCGGGCAAGGCCGTCGAACACGGTAAAGCCGCGATTGACGAGGCGCGCGACGGTGATATCCGTCTGCGCCGCGAACGCGAGCCACGCGATCATCGCGATGGCAGCGGCGACGGCGAGCGAGGCTGTGCTGGGCGTGTGAAGCGGCAACTCGGGCGCTCGCCGCGAAGGTGTGCGGGATTCATTCGACATGACGCCATTTTACGTGCGCGCGTTCATGGTCGACAAAGCGGGCGCGGCCGCAGTGGATGCGGACGCGCTCGCCTGGCAGTGCTGTATCAACGATCCGCGAGCTTCCCCGAAATCGAGCGCACCGCGAATGCGCCGACGATCATGAAAGCCGCGACCGCATAGAGGCCGATGCTGTTGTTATGCGTCGTCACGTTCAACCAGCCGACCATGTAGGGCGACACGAAACCGGCGAGATTGCCGACACAATTGATCCCCGCAATGCCCGCCGCCGCCGATGTGCCCGCGAGAAACGCGGCCGGAATGCCCCAGAACAATGACAGCGCCGACAGAATCCCCGCGGCGGCGACCGATAGCGCAATCACCGCGAGCACCGGCTGATGTCCGACATAACCGCTCGCCGCAAAGCCGATCGCGCCGATCACGAGCGCCACCGAAAAATGCATGCGACGCGTGCGGAATCGGTCGGCGCTCATGCCGGTGAGGATGATCGCCGGAATCGCGACGAGATAGGGCACCGCCGAAAGCCAGCCGATCATTTCGATATTCGTGAGGCCGCTGTCCTTGATGATCGAGGGCAGCCAGAAGCTGATGCCATAGAGACCGATGATCTGGCAGAAGTAGACGCCACACAGCTTCCAGATGTTGACGTCCGCGAGGAACGCGCGCGCGTCGTGATGGGCGGTCTTGTCCGCTTCCTCGCGTTCGACCGCATGCGTGACGAGACGCTTTTCATCATCGCTGAGCCATTTCGCCTGACTCGGCCTGTCGACCATCAACCACAGCACCATCACGCCGACGACGAACGCCGGTATCGCCTCGATCAGGAACAGCCATTGCCATGCGGCCATCACGCCCGAATGGCTGAACGCTGAGAGAATCCAACCGGACAGCGGCCCGCCGACGATGCCCGCGAGGGGGATCGCGATGTAATACACGCCATATGCGAAACCGCGCTTCCGTGCCGGAAACCAGTACGTGAGATAGAGCATGATGCCCGGCGAGAAGCCTGCTTCGGCGACGCCCAGCAGAAAGCGCACGACATAGAACTGGAAGGGTGTCTTCACGACGAGCGTGAGCGCGGAGATGATCGCCCACGTGATCATGATGCGCGCGATCCAGCGCCTCGCTCCCACGCGATGCAGGATCAGATTGCTCGGCACTTCGAAGATGAAATAGCCGATGAAGAAGATGCCGGCGCCCAGACCGTAGACCGCATCGGAGAACCCGAGATCGGACAGCATTTGCAGCTTCGCGAAGCCGACGTTCACGCGATCCAGGTAATTGCAGAGATAGCACAGCACGATGAACGGCATGATGCGCCATGTGATCTTGCGGTACACGTCCGACGTGCCGGACTGCGCGACACCTAGCGTTTCACTGATTTGGCTCATGTCTCCTCCGTCGCCCTTTGCCGGGCGTTGAGAGTGCGAAGCGCCCGGGCCATCGCATGGTCCGGGCGCGCAAGGGAATCAAAGAACGTGCATGTCGTTAGCTGGCGAGCTTCTGCGCAAGCACTTCCAGCTTCATCTCGGCCCGGAAGATATCTTCCATTTCGCGGCGCACGCGCACCGATTCCTTGTTCGCGTCGTACGCGACATCGCTCCAGCGCACGGGTTGTCCGGCCGCGACCGGACGTTGCAGCACCACGTTATGCGCAAGGCCGATGGGCAATGCGCCCTGGATCAGCGAATCGGCGGCGGGCATCAGCCTGCCGTAGACCGTATGGCCGCCTTCTCCGTCGAGACGCTCGCCCGCGCGCAGATCGCGTTTGGCGGTAGCGGCCACGTCGCCGTGAAAGCCCGAGGTCGCGCCGGTCGCTTCACCGCGCACGGCGATGCTCGCGATCGATTGACCGAGCTCGAGGCCGATCAGGTGATAGGGCTTGTACATCGCGGCGAAGCGGCCCGTGCTGTCGGTCTTGAGGCCGTATTGCGCGAAGCAGTCGCGCACGTAGTCGGTGGGCGCTTCGAACACGGCGTACACGCCCCAGCGCAGATCGCGGAATACGGGACGTCCATCGCGTTCGAGCGACGACACCACTTCGACGCTGCCGCGATGCGTGAGGATGCCGCCGTCGGATGCGGGGCGCAGCAAGGTCGGCAGATCATCGACGCCGCATGCGGGGAACGCGAGGCCATCGGCGGGCGGGCGCAGATCGCAGGCATTCGAGACGGCCGCCATTTCGAGCGCGGATTTCGTGCCGTCGAGGAACGAGTTGAACATCTGCGCATTGAAGTCGCCCGAGCCGACCTGTTCTTCGGTGAACCCGTAATGGCCCCAGACGGTATCGGGCGTCGATTGATGATAGATCGGCAGGTACTTCGTGCCCTTGCCCGCGCAGATCACCTCCATGCCGATGGTGCGCGCCCAGTCGACGAGTTCCGCGATGAGCGCGGGCTGATCGCCCGAAGCCATCGAGTAGATGATGCCCGCTTCTTCGGCGCGTCGCGCGAGCAGGGGGCCGGCGAGCACGTCCGCTTCGACGTTGACCATCACGATGTGCTTGCGATGCTTGCAGCACAGCAGTGCGTGATGAATGCCCGCGGCGGGGCTGCCCGTCGCGTCGATGACGATATCGACGTGATCGCTCGCGATCATCGCGTCGGCATCGTCGGTGATGAAGGTCGAGCCGTCGGCTCGCGCTTCGCTCCACGAGCGCGCGGCGTAGCGCGCTTCTTCCCAGCCGACGCGTTTGAGCGATGCGCGCGCGCGATCGGGCGAAAGATCGGCGACACCGACCAGATGAATGCCCGGCGTGCGCGGCGCCTGCGACAGATACATGGAGCCGAATTTTCCTGCGCCGATCAGACCGACCTTGACCGGCTTGCCTTCCTGCGCACGGGCCTTGAGTTTCGCGATGAGCGACATGCTGTGTGTCTCCTGATTGGTGCGTGGCTGCGTGCTCTGCTTGTGCAGAGTTCAGGAAAAAGATAGCAGTGAGTTTCTTGCAATAGAATGGGCAATTCGACAATCGCTCTGTGCAAAAATCCCCATGCGCGGCTTCGACTGGGACGACATTCAGGCTTTCCTCGCCATCTCGCGTTCGGGCCGGCTCACGGTCGCCGCGCAGCAGATGGGCGTCGATCATTCGACGTTGAGCCGGCGCGTGGCCGCGCTGGAAAAAGCGCTGGGCGTGAGGCTTTTCGATCGCAGTTCGCAGGGTTTCGTGCTGACGCCCGAGGGCGAGCGCGTGCTGAGCGATGCCGAGAGCATGGAAAGCCTCGCGACGCGCATGCGGCACCGGCTGGAAGATGCGTCCATTGGTCTGACGGGAAGTGTGCGCATCGGCACGCCGGAGGGATTCGGCACGTACTTTCTGGCGCCGCGCATCGCGCAGATATCGGCGGTGCATCCGCAGCTCGAAATCGAGCTGATCGCGAATCCGCGCATGTTCAGTCTGTCCAAGCGCGAGGCGGACCTTGCGGTGAGCATGACGCGGCCCGCGCAAGGACGCGTGTATGCGCACAAGCTGACTGACTACGCGCTGGGCGTCTATGCATCGCGCGACTATCTGCAGCGGCATCGCGGGATCGCGTCGCGGCGCGAGTTGCTCAAGCATCCGTGGGTCGGGTATGTCGAAGATCAGATGTGGTCTGCGGAATTGAACTATCTGCCGCAGATTTCCAGTGCCCTCGTGCCGGCGATTCGCATTTCCAATGTGATCAGTCAGGCGGCGGCCGTGTCGGGCGGCGTGGGGCTCGGCGTGTTGCCGTGCTTCATCGCGCGCACCGATCCGAATCTCGTGCGGCTGTTTGCCGAGGACATTGCGTTGTCGCGCTCATACTGGCTCGTGACGCTGGCGGAAACGCGGGATGTCGCGCGCGTGAAGTGGCTGGGGGACTTCATTCGACACGAGTGCGCGGGAACGTGGTTTCTGGAAGGGTAGACATTGCGCCGATCGAAGCGTAGTCCGATCGGCGCGCGAGCCTCACGCCAGCTTCCCCACTGCCTCCCGCAACGCCGTCCGCACCCCTTCCTCGACTACCGGATGATAAAACGGCATGCGCAGCATCTCGTCGACGGTGAGCTTCATCTGCAAGGCCCAAGCAAGCAGATGCGCGATATGCTCCGCATCCGGTCCGATCCATTCCGCGCCGACGAAGCGGCGGCTCGCGCGATCGACATACACATGCATCAGCCCGCGATTCCTGAGCATCACGCGGCTGCGGCCCTGATCCTCGAAACTCACTTCGCCCGTCACGAACGACTCCGGCTTCAAGTCGACATGACGCGCGCCGACCATCGCGATGCCCGGATCGGTGAACGCGATCGCGATAGGCGCACGACGCTCGACCGGCTCGACATGCGGATAACGCGCCGCATTCGTGCCCGCCGCGCGGCCTTCGTCGGCGGCTTCATGAAGCAAGGGCAGCACGCCGTTCGCATCGCCCGCGATGAAGACCGGATGAGCGCCCGCCTGCAAGGTCAGCGGATCGTAGACGGGCAAGCCGTCGTCATCGAGCACGAGCGATGTGTCGTGCAATGCAAGTCCGCCGACATTGGGCTTGCGTCCGGCGGCCACGAGCACGTAGTCGAACGTATGCTCGACCTGCTCTCCGCTACCGGAGACATAACGCAGGCGCACTTCATCGCCCTCGCGCACGGCGGCTTGCACTTGCGCGCGCGGCTCGAAGCGAAACGCTTCGCCGAACACGCGGCCGGCATACTCGCGCACCTCCGGATCGGTCAAAGGCCCGACGCGGCCACGCGCACCCAGTACGGACACCTGCACGCCGAGCCGCGCGAGCGCCTGACCGAGTTCCAGCCCGATCACACCCGCGCCGACCACCGCCACGCGCTTCGGTAGGTCGTCCCACGCGAACACGTCGTCGTTGATGATGGCGCGCTCGCCCAACGCGCGATACATCGCCGGCATGACAGGGCTCGATCCCGTTGCGATGACGACGCTCTTCGCCTGCACCTTCGTGTGCTCGCCCACTTGCAGCAAGTTGTCGTCGATGAAGCGCGCGTAGCCGGTGAGCTTGTCGGCCTCGGGCATCGCATCGACGCCCGCGACGACGAAGCTCACGAAGCGGTCGCGTTCGCGCTTCAGGCGCGCCATCACCTCGCGCCCGTCGATGCGCACCGCGCCGTCGATATGCACGCCGAATGCCGCCGCGTGCATCGCCTGATGCGCGGCCTCGGCCGCTGCGATGAGAAGCTTCGACGGCATACAGCCGACGCGCGCACACGTCGTGCCGTGCGCGCCGCCTTCGATGAGAACCGCCGACGCGCCCGCCGCCTTCGCCGCCCGATACGCGGAGAGTCCCGCGCTGCCCGCGCCGATGATGGCGACATCCGTATGGATCGTGTTCATGATGAAGTCCCGAATGATCGTTGCATTTGCGGTCCATCATGCGGCGCGACGCTGAAAACGTGAATGCTCGTTCGGATCGTTTTCCTGCTCGATCGTCTCAAACGGCGGTGCGGAGAAGTCATATATTCATCTAGACGTCTCATGCGCGTCACTTTCTCGTCATGTTTGCTTTCTAGAATCTCCCGAACGTTACAGCGCGCCATTCGAGCGCGCCCATCGAGGGAAGCTATGGACGCAATTCGCATCGAGCGTCTCACCAAGACGTTCAAGAACGGCCGCAAGGCGCTCGACTCCGTCGATCTGCGCGTGGAAGAGGGCGAGATGGTCGCGCTCATCGGCGCGTCGGGATCGGGCAAGTCGACGCTTCTGCGCCATATCGCCGGCTTTACGGCATCCGACCCCGCACCGTCGCATGTCACGCTGCTCGGCCGGCCGATTCAGCAGAACGGCAAGATCGTCCGCGAAGTGCGCGCGATTCGCCGCGACGTCGCCTTCGTGTTTCAACAGTTCAATCTCGTCGGACGGCTTTCCGTGCTGACCAACGTGCTCATCGGCGCGTTGTCGCGCGTGTCGCTATGGCGTCGTCTCGCGGGGCGTTTTCCACGCGGCGAACGCTTGCTCGCGATGGAGTCGCTCAGCGCAATGGGCATCGGCGAGCACGCGTTCGAACGCGCGAGCAATCTGTCGGGCGGTCAGCAGCAACGCGCGGCATTGGCGCGCGCGCTCGTGCAGCGAGCGCGTATCGTGCTGGCCGACGAGCCGATCGCATCGCTCGATCCCGAATCGGCGCGCCGCGTGATGGAGTTGATGCAGACGCTCAACCGCGAGCACAAGCTGACGGTCGTCGTATCGCTGCATCAGATCGATGTCGCGATGAAGTATTGCCCGCGCACGATCGCCCTGCGCGATGGCCGTGTCGTCTTCGATGGCGCGAGCGAGCGCCTCACGCCCGCAGTGCTGCGAAAGCTCTACGGCTCGTCCGCGGATGAACTGCTTGCGCATCACGTCGCGCAGGCCCGCAACGAAGCACCTGCGTTCGCCGCCTCCTGAATCTCAGAACCCGAACATCAACTACTGGAGCATCATGAAAACAGCCCGTTTCTTCCTGGCTGGCGCCGCGCTCGCGTCTTGCCTTCTGACGCAGACGGCTCTCGCCGAGACCATCAACTTCGGCATCATCTCGACGGATTCGTCCGCCGCGCTCAAGCAACGCTGGCAACCGCTCATCGACGATCTGAACAAGCAGACCGGTCTCGACGTGAAGGCGTATTTCGCCACCGACTACGCGGGCATCATCGAAGCGATGCGCTTCAACAAGGTGCAGATGGGCTTCTTCGGCAACGCATCGGCGATCGAAGCGGTCGATCGCTCGAACGGCGAAGTCTTCGCGAAGGTGAAGTACAAGAACGGCGAGGCAGGCTATTACTCGCTGCTCATCACGAACGCGAACAGCAAGTGGAAGTCGCTCGATCAGGTGCTGAAGAACACGAAGGACATCAACCTCGGCTTCGGCGATCCGAATTCGACCTCGGGCACGCTCGTGCCTTCGTACTATCTGTTCGCGAAGAACGGCATCAACGCGAAGTCCGCGTTCAAGAGCGTGCTGCCGTCGAGCCATGAAGCGAACATGCTCGCGGTCGTGAACGACAAGATCGACGTCGCGACCAACAACACCGACATGCTCGACACCATCAAGACGCAGCATCCGGAGCTATATCCGAAGGTGCGCGTGCTGTGGAAGTCGCCGCTGATTCCGTCGGACCCGCTCGTGTGGCGCCGCGATCTGCCGCAGGCGGCGAAGGACAAGCTGCGCACTTTCTTCGATCACTACGCGCAAAAAGATCCGCGCGAACAGGCCGTGATGGCCGCGATCTCGGGCTATTCGGGCTTCGCGGATTCGTCGAACGCGCAACTCGTGCCGATTCGTCAGATGGCGCTCTTTCAGAAGAAGGAGCAAGTGCAGAACGATGCGCATCTCGACGCCGCCGACAAGAAGGCGCAGATCGCCGCGCTCGATCAGAAGATCGCCACGCTCGACAGCACGGCGGCGAAGTAAATGAAGCCGCTCGATGTCACCACGCTCGAGGCCGGCATCGTCCGGCCCGTGCACGCGAGCGCGCCCAAACGCAGATGGACGTCGACGTTCGGCTGGATCGTCGTGATCGCGGTGCTGGGCCTGTCATGGCAAAGCGCGGACATGCGCCCGCTCGATCTGCTCGGCGCATCGGGCAACATGAGCCAGTTCGCGCGCGACTTCTTTCCGCCCGACTTCACGGAATGGCGCACGTATGTGCACGAGATGATCGTGACGCTCGCGGTCGCGGTGTGGGGCACGGCGCTCGCGCTGGTCTGCGCGGTGCCGTGCGGGCTGCTGTCGGCGCAGAACATCGCGCCCGTGTGGATCTCGCAGCCCGTGCGCCGCCTGATGGACGCGTGCCGCGCGATCAACGAAATGGTCTTCGCGATGCTGTTCATCGTCGCGGTCGGGCTGGGGCCGTTCGCCGGTGTGCTCGCGTTGTGGGTGCATACGACAGGCGTGCTTGCGAAGCTCTTCGCCGAAGCAGTGGAAGCCGTGGATGCGAGACCCGCGGAAGGCGTGCGCGCGACCGGCGCGAGCAGTCTCGATGAAATCGTCTACGGCGTGCTGCCGCAAGTGCTGCCACTGTGGATCTCGTTCGCGCTGTATCGCTTCGAATCGAACGTGCGTTCCGCGATGGTCGTCGGCATGGTCGGCGCGGGCGGGATCGGCGTCGTGCTTTACGAAGCCATCCGCTCGTTCAACTACGCGCAGACCTCGGCGGTGATGCTGATCGTCATCGTGATCGTGTCGCTGATCGATCTCGCATCGGGCTGGGTGCGCGAGCGCGTGATCTGAGCCACGTCATGCACTTTCGATGCCGAGCGCCGTAATCATGCGCTCGCGTCGTTCGAGCGCCTGCAGCGAGCGCTCGCCGAGATGGGCCGCGACGAGATTGAGCAAGCCTTCGCAGAACACGAGATACGCGCCCATGCTATTGCTGAAGAAGCTGCTCTCGTGCGGAATGAGGAACGCATGACGCGCGGGCGGCACGAGCGGCGAGGCGAGCGTATCGGTGATCGCGATGACTTCCTGGCCTGCCTCCTTCGCGGCGATCGCGGCATCGGCGACGCTGCGTGTATAGGGCGCGACGCTCGTGACCAGGACTACGTCGCCGGATTGCAACTGCGCAAGCCCTTCAGCGACGCCGAGACCTTGCGCATCGAGCAGCGCGACATCGGCGCGGATCATGCCGAGGCCATAACAGACAAAACTCGCGAGCGCGCTGAACTGGCGCAGGCCATGCACGCGCACGCGCTTCGCATCGGCGAGCAGACGCGCGGCGCCGCGCAAATCGGCGGGCGACAACTGCGCGATGAAACCCTCGACATTGCCGATCGATTCGCGCGCGAGCTTCACGACCATGTCGACTTCGGGCGCGGCATCTTGCGCGTGCGTCTTGCTGCTCGCGACGATGCGCTCCGCCTGCTGGCTGTAGAAATGCCGGTGACGCGCCGCGAGGCTGTCGCGGAACACGCTCTGGAAATCGGCGAAGCCCGCATAGCCGAGCCGGGTCGAAAGACGCGTGAGCGTGGACGCGTTCACATCGAGCGAGGTCGCGAGATCGGTGATCGTGCGCACCGCCACTTCCTCGGGACGTTCGAGCAGCTTCGCAAGCACGGTATGCGCCTTGCCGCCGAGCGAGACGTCGGCTTCGTCGCGGCCGATGCGTATCACGAGCTCGCGCAAGCCATCGACGCTGCGCGGCGGCATCTTCGTGCCTGCGTCAGCTTCGCTCGCGCGACGCCCCTTCTGTTTGCCTGTGTCCATTGATCATCCGGTACCGGGCGGGCTGCCCGGGATGTTCGTGAACTTGCCATTCTATGTGAGACGCGCGAATGACAATGTCGGCGGTGGCGAGCGTGTTCTCGTCGTCGGGATCGTCCGGATGCGTGCGATGAATCGGCAGCGCGGCGTCGTCACGATCGGCGAGGATCGCGAGCGGATCGATCGCTTCGTTCAATGCGACCAGCGCATCGCCGCGCGTCTGCCGATGACGCGACGAATCCGTGATGATCTGCGAGAAGCCGTGCATCGCGGGGTGAATCGCGTGATTCGCATGCAGCGACGGCGTCTCGACTTCGCTTACCGAGCAATCGTGCGCGCTGAATTCGACGCTCAGCAGCGCGGGGCGCGCGCACGCCCCGAGCGTCAGATGAAAACCGCCCGCACGCGGATTGTCCCGCACGATGGACACGGCCGAGTCGATATCGGCGGCATCGAGCATCGCGCGCGTGAGCACCATGCGCGGCACGCCCGCGACGACTTCACGCTGGCGTAGATTGTTCACGGTGATCGCGAGACCGTGGTCCGTCACGGCGAACGTATGTCCCGGCAGCGAGCCGGGATAGACGAATGCCGCGAAGCCCGGGCCGCCCTCGATCGTGCATTGCGCGATCGCGCAATCGCCCGCGAAGCCCGGAAAGCCGTCCTCGTTGTGGGCGATGCGCCGTACCTCCGCGCCCGGAAGCTGCACGGTGGTGCAGCCGTCGGGAGACATCGCCCAGAGATCGCCGCGGCAGTTCCAGAGGAAGACATCCTCGAAGGGCAGTCGCAGGCCTGCCGCGAGACCGTGAAGCTCGTCCCACACGCGCGCAAAGCGCTCGCGCACGAGCGCGGCCATCGCGCGCGACGTTTCGCTGCCGCGCCATTGCATGACCGTTTCCCATGCGCGCGTGTTGAGCAAGTGCGTATGAACCGCGTGCGCGCCAAATCGGCCGAGCGCTTCGCCCGCATCGCGCGGCGAGCCGGAAATGTCGATAAAGCCGAGTGCTGCCATAAATTCAGTTGATTCGAAAAAGTTATTCGACGTGTTGCAGGAAATCGCGCAGCCGCTGGTTAGGCGGATTATCGAGCAATTCGGCGGGCGGCCCGTCGACGGTGATATGGCCGTGCTCCATGAAGATGAGCCGCGTGCCGACCTTGCGCGCGAACGCCATCTCGTGCGTGACCACGACCATCGTCATGCCTTCTTCCGCGAGCGCCTGCATCACGCGCAGCACTTCCTGGCGCAACTCGGGATCGAGCGCGGACGTGGGTTCGTCGAAGAGCATGAGCTTGGGTTTCACCGCGAGCGCGCGTGCGATCGCGACGCGTTGCTGCTGGCCGCCCGACAACTCGCTTGCGTAATGCCCGACACGCGCGCCGAGGCCGACCTTCGTCAGCAGGTCGCGTGCGAGCGCTTCGGCATCGGGCTTGTTCATGCCGCGCACCTGACGCGGCCCGAACGCGACGTTTTCGAGCGCCGTCATCTGCGGAAACAGGTTGAACTGCTGGAACACCATGCCCGCTTCCTGACGAATCTCGCGCACCTTGCGCGCGCCGCCCAGCACGCTGATGCCATCGACGACGAGATCGCCGCCATCGATCTGCTCCAGCGCGTTGATGCAGCGCAGAAGAGTCGACTTGCCCGAGCCCGATGGCCCGATCAGCACGACGACCTCGCCCGCGTCGATGTCCAGGTCGACCTGATCGAGCACGACCGTCTTGCCGAAGCGCTTCGTCACGCCCTTGAACTGCACCATGTGGCCGTTGTGGTTCATCGTAGTCATAGGATGCGCATCCGCTTTTCCATCGTGCGCAGCCCGAAGGTCAGCGTACCGATCATGCAGAGATAGATGATGGCCACGGCCGTCCAGATTTCGACCGCGCGAAAATTCGACGCCATGATTTCCTGACCTTGCCGCGTGAGCTCGCCGACGCCGATCACGATGAAGAGCGACGTGTCCTTCAGGCTCACGATGAACTGATTGCCGAGCGCGGGGGTCATGCGCCGCATCGCGACCGGACCGACCACGAACGCGAGCACGCGCCAGCCGGGCATGCCGAGCGCGAGGCCCGCTTCCTTGAGACCGCGCGGCACCGAAAGAAACGCGCCGCGCACGATCTCCGCGATATACGCGCCCGAGTTGATGATGATCGATGCGATCGCCGCCGTCATCGCATCGACGCGCACATGCAGCAGCAAGGGCAGCGCGAAGTAGATGAACATCACCTGCACGACGATCGGCGTGCCGCGCACGAACTCGATATACGTGAACGCGATTTTCTGGCAGAGCGTGTTCCCGTACGCGCGCATCAAGCCGAACAGCAAGCCGACGAGCATGCCGCCCGCGAGTCCCGCAATGGTGATCAGCACCGTGAGACGCGCGCCGTGCATGAGCGCGGGCACGGCGTCCATGATGACCGACAGATCGAACTGCATCATTGATCTCCAGAGCGTCCGCGTTTCAGGATTTAGCCGGCTCGACGCCGAACCACTTCTTGTAGATCGCCGCATAACGCCCGTCGGCCTTGATCTTCGCAAGCTCGGCGTTGACCTTCGCGACGAGCGGGCTGCCCTTCGGAAACGCGATGCCGTATTGCTGCGCCATCATCTGCGGGCCGACGGCCTTCACGCGCGATTGGCCCGCGGTGTGGATGTAGTAGAGGACGTTCGGCGTATCGTGCATCGCGGCGTCGACGCGGCCGGTCGCGAGTTCGAGATACGCGTTGTCGATGTTCGGGAACGCGCGCAGTTCCGTGCTCTTGAAGTTCGCCTTCGCGTAATCGAAGGAAGACGTGCCGGTCTTGACCGCGAGCGTCTTGCCCTTCAGATCGTCCGGTCCCTTGATCGCGCTGTCGGCCGGCACCATCAGCGTGAAGCCGCTGTCGTAATAGCCGTCGGAGAAGTCGATGACCTTCTTGCGCTCGTCCTTGATCGTGATGCCCGCGAGCGCGACATCGACGTTACGCGTCTGCAGCGCGGGCAGGATGCCGCTGAAGTCCATCGGCTGCAGCTTGTAGTCGAGCTTCAGATCCTTCGCGATCTCCTTCCACAAGTCGACGTCGAAGCCGACGTACTCGTTGCCCTGCTTGAACTCGAAGGGCACGAACGCGGTATCGCACGCGACGAGTAACGTTTCGGCGCGCGCCGCGCCGCTGACGAGAGAGAACGCGGCAACGGCAGCCACGGCGAATTTTGCGGCGAGTTTCATGATCGACCCCTTGTCGAAGTGGTTGCAAGCAGATTTGCTCGTTCGTTAAATATGCAAATCTATTTGCGAAGTGTCGGCGAACGAAAATCCGCTTGCAACTAGGGGTTTACACGGAGAAGGGAGAGCGGGTCCGCACCGCCGAATCGGGCGCGGACCGGGAGAAACTCAGGCGCGAGCGCCGGGCGTGAGCATGTCGAGGAACTGCGCGCCGGCGTCGGCGAGCATGCCCGAGTTGTCGATTTTCACGACATGCGCGTGCGAGGGCAGGTCGAACGCCGGGCGGCGCGCGAGACGCGCTTCGATCTGCCGCGCGTCTTCGCGTCCACGACGCGCGAGGCGGGCGGCGAGCACCGATGGCGTCGCATCGATATGCACGAAGCGCGCATCGGGATAGCGCCTCAGCGCGAGTTCCGCGTGCTGCCGCGAGCCGTTCACGACCACGTGCATGCCGCGCGCGAGCCACGCATCCAGCTCGATGCCGATGCCGTAGCGCAGCCCGAGACTTTCCCAATGCATCGCAAAGAGGCCGTACGACAGCCGCGAAGCGAATTCGTCATGCGAAAGCGCGATATGGTTTTCGCCGTCCGCGACGGGGCGCGTGATATAGCGATGCGCGAACATCACTTGCGCGCCGACGCGTTCGCGCGCGAAGCCGAGCAGCGAGTCCTTGCCCGCGCCCGACGGTCCCATTACGTAGATCAGTTTCGTGCTATCGACTTCGGTCATGCCGCTTCCTGTGCGTTGTTGAACGGCAGGCGCTGCCACAGCGTGAACGGCGCGCCCGGCTCCGGTTCGATGAAAAGCGCGGCGCCGTGCACGGGCAACGGGCCGAGCGCGTCGATGCGCCGCTCCCAGTCCGACACGATCGAAGCGCGCGCGTTCGCGTCGTCGAGGGAATCGGAAAGCGTCATGTGAAAGCGATATTCGTCCAGGACATACGGATAGCCCCATTCCCGCAGCAGCTCGATCTGCCGCGCGCTCATGCCGTCGACGATGCGTCGCTCGATGCTTTCCCGCGATGGCATTGTGCCCAACGAGGAGAGCGCGTTCAGTGCGCTTGCGGCCAGTGCGCGAAGCATCGCGTCGTCGCGGGCTTGCGCGGGCCGCAGCGCGACGAAACGGCCGAGCACGTCGGCTTTCACCGGCATGTCGAAACGCGCCACCGAGCTTGCCCATGCCTGCGCGCGGGCGAGCACGTCCGCAAGCTCGACGCCCGGCGCCATGTGGAAGGGCGCGATGAGCGTCGCGTGCCAGCCGTAACGGCGCGGGGCGTGGGTCACGGCATGCGCGGGCGTCGCGGTTTCGCGTCCGTTCTCGGGATCGCGGCCGAGCCAGTCGCACCCTTCGCGCCACCACGCGGACGATGCGGGCGGCGCGTAGTACAGCGCCACGCGCGGACGGGCGGCGGCGGTCATAGATCGTGCTCGACCATCAATTGCACGCGATCCGCCGCGAAATGCGTGATGCCGTACTTGATCGGCACGCCGTGTTCGTCGACGTCGACGTTCTCGACCCACAGCACCGGCTGCTGACGATTGATCTGCAGGCGCCGCGCCACATCCGACGAAGGCAGCACGCTGCCGATACGGCTCCATTTGCGCGTGTAATCCTTTACGCCGAACGTCTCCAGCGCGGCGCTGACGCCGCCCGCCGCTTCGATGGCCGCCGGCAGATCGTTGAAGCGCGCGGCCGGATACCAGTTGCGCGCATAGGTCATCGGGATGCCGTCGGAATCGTGACGCGTTTCGATCTGATAGACGAGCGTGCCCGCGCGCACGCCCAGCGCCTTCGACACGGCCGGATCGGCCTTCACGCGCTCGGAACTCAGCACGACGCCCGCCGACGTGTGCTTCTGGCGGCGCAGATTTTCGGTGAAGCGCGTGCGGCGCCCGATCTGATAGTCGATCGCGCCCGGCTGCACGAACGTGCCGCGTCCCTGCTCGACGCTCACGAGGCCTGTCGCCGCGAGCCGCAGCATCGCGCGGCGCACGGTATGGCGGTTCACGTCGAAGCGCTTGGCAAGCTCCGCTTCGCTCGGCAGGCGTCCTTCCTCGCCGAAGCTTTTCGCGGCGATCTCGGCGGCGAGGATCTGTTCGATCTGCCGCCATACCGCGACCCCCGCGCCGCGCTCGACGGCAACGCCAGGCGCCGCATTTTCACTGGATGTCATTGCGCTGTCATTCCTGTCGGTTTGAATATCGTTCTCCCGGATTGTAGTTCGCAACTCGTGATGGAAATGTGAAAGCCTCATTACATGACCAAACGTCTAGACGACTAGATAAGACAACGAGTAGCATGACGATGACCGAATCCTTCCAGACAAAGGGAAAGCGATGTGTACTTCAATAGAGCCGCGGGACGCGCGGAGCCGCCGCGAATGGATGGCGGTGCTCGCGCGCACGCCGCGCGACGCGCTGAAACACGCACTGGACGCAGCGCTCGAAGGCGCGAAGGTGCCCGAGTACGAGTGGCTGCGTGCGCCGGATATCGGGCTTGCGATGGTGCGCGCGCGCATCGGCGGCACGGGCGATGCGTTCAATCTCGGCGAAACGACGGTCACGCGCGCGACGCTGCGCTTGCGCGCGGACGATGGCAGCGCGCCCGTCGGCGTTGCGGTGCACATGGGCCGCGATCGGGAGCGCGCGACGCTCGCCGCGCTCGCGGACGCGCTGTTGCAGATGCCGCGCTTCGCGGACAGATTGCAGGCGCAACTGATCGAGCCGCTGGCCGCGCGCATCGCCGATGAAAAGCGGCGCCGGCAAGCGGAAGCGGCCGCGACCAAGGTCGAATTCTTCACGATGGTGAGAGGCGAATGATGCGAATCGACATGACCACGCTCGTGCCCGGCTTCAACGACACGGTGCACGACGCGCAGCGCGTGTTCCGCGCGTTGCTCGATGCGCTGTCGCGCCCGGGCAGCATCGTCGCGATCGATGCCGCGCTGCCGAATAACCACGCAATGCGCGACGGCCTCGCCGGCCGCGTGCCGCTCGCCGCGTTCGCTTCGCTGCTGGCGCTGACGGATTACTCGACGCCGGTGTTCATCGAGCGCGAAGACGCCGTGCTCGGCGACGCGCTGCGCTTCCATGCGAGCGCGCCTTTGACGCGCGATCGCCGCGAGGCCGCGTTCGCCTATATCGACGATGCGCGCGACATGCCTTCGCTCGATGCGTTCTCGCACGGCGAGCCCGAATCGCCCGAAGATGCCGCGACGCTCTTCATTCGCGTGCCGTCGCTGACCGAGGGCGAGCCGCTCGTGTGGCGCGGTCCCGGCATCGCGGCGTCGCGCGATGTGGCCATCGCGGGGCTGTCGCGTGAATTCTGGCAACAACGCGCGGCGCTCACCGCGCTCTTTCCTTGCGGCATCGACTGTTACTTCGTCGCGGGCGGCGCGCTCGTCGGCCTGCCGCGCACGACGCACGTGGAGGTGAACTGATGTACGTCGCGGTCAAAGGTGGCGAACGCGCCATCGAACGTTCATGGGACGTGCTCGCGAAGAAGCGTCGCGGCGATGTGTCCGTGCCCGAGCTTTCCGTCGCGCAGATTCGCGAGCAGATGCGTCTCGCTGTCGCGCGCGTGATGACCGAAGGCTCCGTCTACGACGAAGATCTCGCGGCGCTCGCGATCAAGCAGGCGGCCGGCGATCTCGTCGAGGCGATCTTTCTGTTGCGGGCGTATCGCACGACATTGCCGCGCTTCGGCTACACGTTGCCGATCGATACGGAAGCGATGTGCGTCGAGCGCCGCATCTCGGCGGCCTTCAAGGACATTCCCGGCGGCCAGATGCTGGGCGGCACGTACGACTACACGCAGCGCCTGCTCGATTTCACCTTGCTCGCCGAAGGCCAACCGGCCGGCGATGTATCGATCGACGTAAAACAGACGGACGCGAGCGCGATGCCGCGCGTGCTGTCCATGCTCGACAGGGAAGGTCTGATCGAGCAGGAACGCGCGCAGGCGAACGCGCCGGAACCGGGCGATCTCTCGCGCGAGCCGCTGGCGTTTCCCGCGGATCGCTCGACGCGTCTGCAAAACCTCGCGCGCGGCGACGAAGGCTTTCTGCTCGCGGTCGGCTACGCGACGCAGCGCGGCTATGCGCACAGCCATCCGTTCGCGGGCGAGATTCGTCATGGCGAAGTGGCGGTGGAGATGATGGTCGACGAGCTGGGCTTCGCGGTGGAGATCGGCGATATCGACGTCACCGAATGTCAGATGATCAATCAGTTCGCGGGCAGCGGCGATGTGCCGCCGACGTTCACGCAAGGCTACGGTCTCGCGTTCGGCCATTCGGAGCGCAAGGCGATGGCCATGGCGCTCGTGGATCGCGCATTGCGCGCGGAGGAGCTCGGGGAGTCCGTGGGCTCGCCCACGCAGGACCCGGAGTTCGTGCTGTATCACAGCGATAACGTGGAAGCGTCCGGTTTCGTGCAGCATCTGAAATTGCCGCATTACGTCGACTTTCAATCCGAGCTGGAGTTGCTGCGACGATTGCGCGCCGCGCACGGCCCGGACGACAGCAAGGAGAATGCGGCATGAGCGCGCTCACCGAAGGTTATAACTTCGCCTATCTCGACGAGCAGACCAAGCGCATGATTCGCCGCGCGCTGCTCAAGGCCGTCGCGGTGCCGGGCTATCAGGTGCCGTTCGCGTCGCGCGAAATGCCGCTGCCCTATGGATGGGGCACGGGCGGCCTGCAGGTGACCTCGGCGATCATCGGCGCGAGCGACACGCTGAAGGTCATCGATCAAGGCTCCGACGAGACGACGAACGCGGTGAACATCCGCCGCTTCTTCGCGCGCACGGCCGGTGTCGCGACCACGACCCGCACCGCCGAGGCGAGCATCGTGCAGACGCGTCATCGCATTCCGGAAACGCCGCTCACCGACGAGCAGATCATCGTCTATCAGGTGCCGATGCCCGAGCCCCTGTTCCGCCTCGAACCGCGCGTGACGGAGTGCAGGAAGCTCCACGCACTCGCGGATTACGGGCTCATCAACGTGAAATACTACGAGGATATCGTGCAGCACGGCAGCATCGCGACGACCTACGACTATCCGGTGCTGGTGAACGACCGCTATCTGACGTCGCCATCGCCGATCCCGAAGTTCGACAATCCGAAGATGCACATGAACCCCGCATTGCAACTCTTCGGCGCGGGCCGCGAGCGGCGCATCTACGCCATTCCGCCCTATACGAAAGTGAAGAGCCTCGATTTCGAGGATCATCCGTTCAGCGTGCAGAAGTGGGAGCACGCGTGCGCGCTGTGCGGATCGCACGACAGCTTTCTCGACGAGATGATCGTCGACGATCAGGGCACGCGCATGTTCGTCTGCTCCGACAGCGATTACTGCCACAGCCGCCGCGACGACGAAGAGGTGACGCGATGAACGCACTGCTCAAGGCGACGCGCCTCACGAAGCGCTATGACGGACGCGGCGGTTGCGTCGATGTCGATCTCGACGTGTATCCGGGCGAAGTGCTGTGCATCGTCGGCGAGTCGGGATCGGGCAAATCGACCTTGCTGAATGCGCTCGCATTGCGCAGCGGCATCGACGGCGGCGCGCTCGCCTACACCACGCGCGAAGGCGAAGCGCTCGATCTGCTGACGCTCGTCGAGCCGCGCAGGCGTCTTCTGTCGCGCACCGAATGGGGCTTCGTGCATCAGAACGCGCGGGACGGACTGCGGCGCAACGTGTCGGCGGGCGCGAACATCGGCGAACCGTTGATGGCGATCGGCGCGCGTCATTATGGCCGCCTGCGCGAGACGGCGTCCGACTGGATGAGCCGCGTGGAACTCGATGCCGCGCGCATCGACGAATTGCCTTCCGCGTTTTCGGGCGGCATGCAACAGCGTCTGCAGATCGCGCGTAATCTGGTGACGGGGCCGCGCCTCGTGTTCATGGACGAGCCCACCGCCGGCCTCGACGTATCCGTGCAGGCGCGTCTGCTCGATCTGCTGCGCACACTCACGAGCAAGCTGCATCTCGCGGCGGTGATCGTCACGCACGACATCGGCGTCGCGCGTCTGCTCGCGCATCGGCTGATGGTGATGAAGGACGGGCGCGTCGTCGAAAGCGGCCTGACGGATCAGGTGCTCGACGATCCGCAACATCCTTATACGCAGACGCTCGTCGCGTCCGTGCTGCCTGTTTGAGGTGCGACTGATGACCAACCATTCCTTTGTCACCAACGACAAGCTCATGCTGCAGGCACGCGGCATCGAAAAGACCTTCACGCTGCATCAGCAGGGCGGCGCGCGCATTGCCGCGCTGTCGGGCGTATCGCTCGACGTGGAGCGCGGCGAATGCGTCGTGCTCGCGGGCGCATCGGGCGCGGGCAAGAGCACGTTTCTGCGCTGCATGTACGGCAACTATCTCGCGACGCGCGGCACCATCGCGATCCGCGACGACAGCCGTGCATCGCGTCACGTCATGCTGACCGACGCCGCGCCGCACGAGATCATCCGCCTGCGCAATACGACGCTGGGTTACGTGAGCCAGTTCCTGCGCGCGATTCCGCGTGTGTCGTCGCTCGATCTCGTCGCCGAGCCGCTCGTGTCGCGCGGTGTCGACGAGAGCGAAGCGCGCGAACGCGCGAGCGCCTTGCTCGAACGCCTCAATGTGCCGCGGCGCCTGTGGACGCTCGCGCCCGCGACGTTCTCGGGCGGCGAGCAGCAGCGCGTGAACATCGCGCGCGGGCTGATCGCGGCGCATCCGCTGTTGCTGCTCGATGAACCCACCGCGTCGCTCGATGCCGAGAACCGCGACGTGGTCGCCGATCTGATCGTCGAGGCGCGTGAGAAAGGCGCGGCGATCGTCGGCATCTTTCACGACGAAGACACGCGTGAGCGCGTCGCGACCCGCATCGTGCGGCTCGCGTCGACCGCCGCCGCGACTCATCAAACCGATTCCGGAGTGTTGCAGACATGCTGATCAAGAATGCGCGCATCGTGACGCGCGACGAGGATTTCACGGGAACCGTGCGTGTCGAGGACGGACGCATCGCGGAGATCGCGCCGGGCAATACCGCCGCGCGCGACGCGCACGACTGGGACGGCGATTACCTGTTGCCGGGTTTCGTCGAACTGCATACGGACAACATCGAAAAGCATCTGGCGCCGCGTCCGGGCGTGCTGTGGAATCACGAAGCGGCGATCATCGTCCATGACGCGCAAGTGGCGTCGGCGGGCATCACGACCGTGTTCGATGCGCTGGGCGTCGGCTCGCGTCCCGAAGACGGCGTGCGTGGCCGCGAGCTTCAGGTGCAATGCGCGAAGTCGATCGGCAAGTTCGTCGCGCGCGATCTGCTGCGCGCCGATCACTTTCTGCATCTGCGCTGCGAAGTGGGCACGACGGACGTGGTCGAAGTGTTCGATTCGCTCTCGTCCGATCCGCTTTTCAGGCTCGCGTCCGTGATGGACCACACGCCGGGCCAGCGTCAGTGGCAGGACCACGAGAAGTGGCGCAAGTATCAGGAGCGCCACGGCAAGTGGAGCGACGAGCACGCGAACAAGATACTCGCCGAGCTCGCGGAACATCAGTCGCGTTATGCGGCGAAGCATCGCGCGGAAATCGTCGAACGTTGCAGGCGCCTGAACATCTCGCTCGCGAGCCACGACGACACGCTCGTCGAGCATGTCGAGGAAGCGGCGCGCGACGGCATCGCGCTCGCCGAGTTTCCGACGACGCTCGAGGCGGCGCGCGCCGCGCGCGAACACGGCATCGCGACGATCATGGGCGCGCCGAACGTGGTGCGCGGCGGCTCGCATTCGGGCAATGTGTCCGCGCTCGAACTCGCGCGCGAAGGGCTGCTCGACATCCTGTCGTCGGACTATGTGCCGTCGAGCCTGCTGATCGCGGTCTTCGATCTCGTCGCCAAGGCAGGCTGGTCGCTGCCGCGCGCGGTCGCGACGGTGTCGTGGGCGCCCGCGCACGCGGCGGGCCTCACGGACCGCGGCGCCATCGCGACGGGCCTGCGCGCCGACTTCGTGCGCGTCGCCTCGGTGGACGGCGTGCAGGTGCCGCGCGAGACGTATCGCGCGGGGCGGCGCGTCGCCTGACGCCGCACGCTTCATTTCCCATCGGCTGCCTCGCGACAGCCACACGTCAGCGCTTCGTCATACGCGGGTAAGCCCGCGTTGACGAAGCGCAAGCATCTTCAGTACCCTCGCACGCATGTTCGCTATGTGAATCGGTGTTCGTCTAACGAACTTTCGGCCGATTTTCATGCGTTCGACCGGGGTCCGCGCCTCGCACGACAACAACAAGAACGCCGGCGGGATGCGGTTTCTGATCCGGGATGCGACCTTGCGAGGCGCGCCCATCATCGAAAAGGGAATGAAGTGAGTAGAAGTCCTGCCGTGAACGTACAGACGTTCATCAACGAGCATCCGTTCTCGCCGTTTCAGTGGCTCGTCTTCGCGATGTGCTTCGTCATCGTCCTGCTGGACGGTTTCGATACCGCTGCGATCGGCTTCATCGCGCCTTCGCTCGTCGCCGAATGGCATATCAGCCGTCCGGCGCTCGCGCCCGTGTTGAGCGCCGCGCTCTTCGGGCTCGCGGCGGGCGCGCTCTTGTCCGGCCCGCTGTCGGACAAGCTCGGCCGCCGCGCGTTGCTGCTTTCGTCGGTGCTGATCTTCGGCGTCGCCTGCCTCGCGTCGGCGTTTTCCGCGGACCTCACGCAATTGACGACGCTGCGCTTCATCACCGGGCTGGGTCTCGGCGCCGCGATGCCGAACGCCGTCACGATGATGAGCGAGTTCTGCCCCGACAACCGCCGGGCCACGCTCATCAACCTGATGTTCTGCGGCTTTCCGCTCGGCGCTGCGTTCGGCGGCTTTCTCGCGGCGTGGATGATTCCGCAGTTCGGCTGGCGCAGCGTGCTGATGCTCGGCGGCATCGCGCCGCTCGTGCTGTCGGTGCTGCTGATCGCCACGATGCCGGAATCCGTGCGCTACATGGTGGCGAAGTCGAAGCCCGTCGAGAAGATTCGCGCGACGCTTGCGCGCATCAGCGCCGACGCGGCGCATGCGGGCTCGTTCTTCATGACCGAAGCCGCGCCCGCCGCGACCGGGCAGAGCGGCATGAGCGTGGTGCTCTCGCGCTCGTACCTCGTCGGCTCGGTCATGCTGTGGCTCACGTACTTCATGGGCCTCGTGATCTTCTACGCGTCGATCAACTGGATGCCGATCCTGCTCAAGGAATCCGGCCTGCCGCCGCAGAAGGCGACGCTCATCTCCGCGCTGTTCCCGCTCGGCGGCGTCGGCGCGGTGCTGTGCGGCGTGCTGATGGACAAGTTCAATGCCAACCGGATCATCGCGGCGTGCTATGCGCTCACCGCCGTGAGCGTCTATATGATCGGCCAGGCGGCGGGCAACGTGGGCATGCTGGTGGTCGTCGTGTTCCTCGCGGGCGTGCTGATGAACACCGCGCAATCGTCGATGCCCGCGCTGGCGGCGGCGTTCTATCCGACACAGGGGCGCGGCACGGGCGTCGCGTGGATGCTGGGCATCGGGCGCTTCGGCGGCATCGCGGGATCGTTCCTCGTCGCCGAACTGACGCGCCTGCACTTCACCTTCGGCGGCATCTTCGCGACGATCGCGGTGGCGGGCCTCGTTTCGGCGGTCGCGCTGCTCATCAAGCAGGCCGCGCATCCGCAGACGGCGATGGCCAGCGATCTCAAGGCGTCGGAGCCGGTCGGACACTGACTTGCCGAAATCGACGCCCCGCGTGACGCCGGTCACGCGGGGCGTTTTGCTTTGTGCGATGCGTGTCGCGCCTCAAGATCCGGTACGCCTTGCCGTTAAATTGCAGGCGGCTTTCGATCACGAGGCGGCGTCGCACGCTCGCATGCAAACGTAAAACCGCCGCGCGATCGAAAGCCGAAAAACAGGCGCCTGCCCCGGCGCATCCATCGGCTCTTCCAACCAGATCGTGAATAAACTTTCCTTCAAGACCAAGCTCATGAGCACCGTGGGCTTCGTATGGCTCAGTCTGATCCTGCTGTGCGCGCTCAACGCGATTTCCACGAAACACTCGCTGATGAAGAACCGTGAAGGCGCGCTCGCCGAGCAGGTTCAATCGGCGACGAGCGTCGTCAGGTTCTATGTGAAGCAGGCGCAAAGCGGCGCGCTGCCCGAGGAAGAAGCGAAGAAGCTGGCGATCGCCAGCGTGCGCGCGATCCGCTACGGCACGAGCGGTTATCTCGGCATCCTCGATTCGAAGATGTTCCAGATCCTCAATCCCGTGCGCCCCGACACCGAAAACAAGATCAACGATTTCGTCGATAGCACCGGCAAGCATTTCACCGGCGAAATCGTGAAGCACGGGCTCGATGGCTCGCACGTCACGACCTATTTCTATCCGAAGCCCGGCGAGACGGAGCCGCTGCAGAAGCTGACCTACGGCGATTACGTGCGCGAGTGGGACTGGCACGTCTACACCGGCGCGTATATCGACGATATCGACGCCGCCTTCCACGCGATCGTGCTCAAGTCGCTGCTGCTGGTCGGCGCGATCGGCGCGGCGCTGACGCTCGCGATGGCGTTCATCATTCGCGGCGTGCTGAAGAGCATCGGCGGCGATCCGCGCGACGTGGCGATCGTCTGCCAGCGCATCGCGGCCGGCGATCTCGCGCAGGCCGTGCACGTGCAGCGCGGCGACGACTCGAGCCTCATGCATTCGATGCACACGATGCAGTCGCGTCTCACGCAGACGATCGCGCAGATCAAGCTCGTCGCGGACGGCATCACGGCGGCTTCGCGCGAAATCGCGGACGGCCATCACGATCTGTCGTCGCGCACCGAAGAGCAGGCGGCGTCGCTCGCGGAAACGGCATCGAGCATGGAAGAACTCACGTCGACCGTGCGTCTGAACTCCGATAACGCGGGCCAGGCGAGCCAGCTCGCGGCGAGCGCATCGTCGACGGTGGAAAGCGGCAGCGGCGTCGTGCTCGGCGTGGTCGCGACGATGGACAAGATCGCGGGCAGCTCGGAGAAGATCGTCGACATCATCGGCGTGATCGAAGGCATCGCGTTCCAGACCAACATTCTCGCGTTGAACGCGGCGGTCGAAGCGGCGCGCGCGGGCGAGCACGGCCGCGGCTTCGCGGTGGTCGCATCGGAAGTGCGCGCGCTCGCGCAGCGCTGCGCGGCGGCCGCGAAGGACGTGAAGACGCTGATCGACGAATCGGTGACGAACGTCACGGCAGGGCAGGATCTCGCCCAGCAATCCGGCGACACGATGAAGCAGATCCTCACGTCCGTCACGCGCGTGAACGACATCATGAACGAGATCTCGTCGGCTTCGTCGCAGCAGACGCAGGGCATCGAGCAGGTCGGCGTCGCGATCACGCAGATGGACGCGGTCACGCAGCAGAACGCCGCGCTCGTCGAGCAGGCGACGGCGGCCGCCGCGGCGCTCGCCGTTCAGGCCGAAGAGTTGAAGCACGCCGTCGCGGTGTTCAAGACCTGAACGCCGTGCGGCGCTCGTGTCGGCGAATCGTCACGTGGCATGGCAAACGGGACGCCGCGTGGCGTCCCGTTTGCTTTTTGCGCGCCTTACTTCGCGAACAGCGACGACATGTCGGCGAACGCCTTGATCTCGACGGCGTTGCCCGACGGATCGAGGAAGAACATCGTCGCCTGTTCGCCGACTTCGCCCTTGAAGCGCACATGCGGCTCGATGATGAAGCGCGTGCCCGCGGCGCGCAGCTTGTCGGCGAGCTCCTGCCATTGCGGGATCGACAGCACGACGCCGAAATGGCGCACCGGCACGGCGTCGCCATCGACGGCGCTCGTCGTGCGATGCCCGGCTTCCTCCGGCGCGAGATGCGCGACGATCTGATGACCGTAGAAATCGAAATCCACCCAGGCGTCGGAACTGCGGCCTTCCGGGCAGCCGAGCAGCTCGCCATAGAACTCGCGGGCGGCGGCGAGACTGTGGACGGGGAACGCGAGGTGAAAAGGCGGCATGGCGTGCGGGGTCGTGCTCATGGCGGAGAATCCTTCGATCGGCGTGTGGGAAGTGAAGCCACAGTGTATTAATAAATAAATGTGTTGAAAAACGATATATTGCGGGAGTCAGCCCCAATATTTTCGATGAATCGCCATGCTTCGCGAACTTCAGACTTTCATCGCGGTGGCGCGCCACGGGACCTTCGCGGGCGCGGGCGCGCAGATCGGCCTCACGCAATCGGCGGTGAGCGCACAGATGCAGCGCCTCGAAGCGCATCTCGGCGTCGAGCTTTTCGACCGGACCGGTCGCTCCGCGACGCTCAACAAGGCCGGCAGGCGCACGCTCGAACTTGCCGACGAACTGATCGCGCTGTATGCGCGCCTCGCCGCGCCGGACGGCGAGGACGGGCGCGGCGGCTCGCTGTCGGTGGGTGCGATCGCGTCGGCGCATGCGGCGCTTTTGCCCGAGGCGATCGGCGCATTCAGGCGCGTGCTGCCCGCGTGGCGCATCCGGCTCGTGCCGGGCGTGTCGCTGAATCTGCTCGCGAGCGTCGACGCCGGCGAGATGGACATGGCCGTCATCATCCGTCCGCCGTTTTCGATGCCGGCGGAACTGCGCTGGCGCACGCTCGCCGCCGAGCCGTTCGTGCTGCTCGCGCCCGCGTCGAAGAAGGGCGCGGACTGGCGCGCGCTGATCGAGTCGGAACCGTTCATTCGTTACGACCGGCGCTCGTTCGGCGGCCGGCAAGTGGACTCGTTTCTGACGAAGCGCCGCATCGCGGTGCGCGATTCGATCGAGGTCGACGAACTGCCGGGCATCGCGCAACTCGTGGCGCGCGGGCTGGGCGTCGCGCTCGTGCCGGTATCGGATGGCATCGGTCCGTGGCCGCGCGGCGCGGCGGCGCTCGATCTCGGCGACGATACGTTTCATCGCGAGATCGGTCTCGTCGAGCGCGCGCGGCGCGTGCGGGCGGACGAGCCGGATGCGGCGGCGCGCCTTGCCGGCTGCATCGTCGAGGCGGCGCAGCGCGGCGGGACGAAGCCGGCCGCCGGACGTGCACGCAGGCGGAACGCGCCGCGCGGCATCGCCTAGAATGCGTTGCAGACCCGCTTCCTTCGGTGGATGCCAATGGATGACGAGCAGCACATCGGCGACGCGAAAACGCGTCTCGCGGATTCGGCGCTGACGATCGCGCAGACGGGCGCGCAGCGCGTGCAGGCGGCGCTCGCATGGCTCGACCGGGTGGACCCGGGCACGCATCGGCGCATCAAGGGCTTGCGGCTCGTGACCGCGTACGGGCTCGCGGCGGCGCTCGGCGCGTTGCAGGACGTGACGCAAAGCGTGCCGCCCGGCGTGTCCGTCGGCTCGCTCGCGGGCGGCTTCGCGCTGTGGGCGAGCGTGTCCGAGGCGCGCACGACGCGTTTCGAGTCGAGCCGCGATCTGGCCGTGCTCTGTATCGCGGCCGCGTTCGGCGCGCTGGCCTTCACGCTTTTCGCGCCGATGCTTCGTGGCTTCGGACGCGGCGGCGCCGAGCTGATTCTCGTGACGGGCGCGTTTCTCGCGGGCTATCTGAAGCGCTTTGGCCCGATCGGCGCGGGCATCGGCTCGCAGCTCTATATCGGCCAGCTTCTCGCCTACGGGATGGATCTCAGGCCCGGCGATTCATGGGCGATCCTGCTCGCGTTGCCGATCGGCATGCTCGCCGCCATCGTGCCGCGCGTGTTGAGCAGGCCGGCCGAGCATCCGGCGGTGCTGCCGGCGCTCGCGTCCGAGCCTGCTTACGGGCGTTTCGCGATTTCGCCGGCGTTCGCGATGGGTTTGCAGGCCGCGTGCGGCGCGCTCGTCGTCGTGGCGTTGAATCGCGTGTTCGGGCTCGCGGAATCGGCGTGGGCGATCACGGCGTGCGTGTATGTGGTCGCGACATCGGCGGTCGGAACGGCGGAGCGCGTGCGGCGGCGCATCTACGGCACACTGGTCGGCGTGCCGATCGGGATCGTCTGTCTGCCGCTCGCGGAGCATTGGCCGCTCGTCGTCTGGACCTTGTCCGCGGTCGCGATGATCGTCTATGCGATGGCGTTGCCGGAACGCTATGACATCGCGTGCGGGGCCTTTGCGTTCGTGCTCATCGTGACGCTTGCCGCGAGCGGCGTGCATTCGGTCGAACTGCTGACGGCGCGGGCCTGGGAGACGTTGCTGGGCGGCGCGCTGGGGTTGATTGCCTCGCGCTTCATCTTTCCGCTGCGGCTGGTGCGGGCGTGACGGCCCTCAGCGTTGCACCAGCTTCTCCAGCAACCGGTCCAGCACCTCGAAATCCACCGGCTTCACCAGATGCGCATCGAAGCCCGCCTGCGCGGAACGTTCCTTGTCGCTCTCTTGCCCGAACCCCGTCATCGCGACGACCGTCGCGTGCCCGAGGAGCCGTTGCGAGCGCAACGTCCGCAGCACCGCGTATCCGTCCATATCGGGCAGCGCGAGATCGAGCAGAACCAGGTCCGGCGGAAAATGCCGGATCACGTCGAGCCCTTCCTTGCCGTGATACGCGATGCGCACGTCGTGCCCCTTCATCTGCAGCAGCATCGCGAGGCTGTCGGCCGAATCCTGATTGTCGTCGATCACCACGATGCGCAGGCCGTCGCCCACGGACTGCGTCGCGCGCTGCGCGAGCACGCGATGCGGCCGCGGCGCATCTTTGTCGGACGCATAGGGCAGGCGCACGGTGAACGTGCTGCCCTGATTCGGGCCGCCGCTCGCCGCGCTGATCGAGCCGCCGTGCATCTCGACGATCGACCGGCACAGCGTGAGCCCGATGCCGAGCCCTGCCTCGCCGGGATTGAGATAGTGATCCTCCTGCACGAACAGATCGAAGATGGTCGTGAGGCCCTTCTGCGAAATGCCGCGACCCGCGTCGATCACTTTCAGCAGCAGCGCGGTCGTCTCGCGCTCGACCTCGACGATGATCGTGCTCGTGCGCGGCGAGAACTTCGACGCGTTGTTCAACAGGTTTTGCACGACCTGCACGAGCCGCGTGCTGTCGCCCAGGACATGGACCGGCTCCTGCGGCAGCTTCGTGACGACGCGCTGCGTGCGCTCATCGGTGAACGGATGCACGAGCTCGATGCTGCGCGCGACGATATCGTTCACGTCCACGCGCGCGATGCGCAGATCGATCTTGCCCGTCGTGATGCGGCCCATGTCGAGCAGATCGTCGACGAGCCGGCCGAGATGCGAGGTCTGTCTGTCGATGATGTCGCGGCACGCGGCGACATGCTCCGGCATGCCCGCTTCCATCTGCATCACGCCGATCGCATTGCGCACCGGCGCAAGCGGATTGCGCAGTTCGTGCGCGAGCGTCGCGAGAAATTCGCTGATGCGCCGCGACGACACTTCGAGTTGCTCGAGGCGCTTTCTCTCGCTCATGTCGCGCGTGACCTTCGCGAAGCCGCGCAGCACGCGATGCTCGTCGTACACCGCCGTGATCACGACGTTGGCCCAGAACAGCGAGCCATCCTTGCGCACGCGCCAGCCTTCGTTTTCCACGCGCCCCGTGCGGATCGCGGTCTGCAATTCGATCTCGGGGATATTGGCGTCGAGGTCTTCCGGGCAATAGAAGATCGAGAAGTGCTTGCCGAGAATCTCCGACGGCTGATAACCCTTGATGCGCATCGCGCCCGTGTTCCAGCTCGCGATATGGCCGGTCGTATCGAGCATGAAGATCGCATAGTCGCTCACGCTTTCCACGAGCAGGCGAAAACGCTCTTCCGACAGGCGCAGCTTCGCTTCCTCGGCGCGCTTCGCGGTGAGATCGCGCGTGTATTTCGCGTAGCCGATGATCTCGCCCTTCGTGTTGCGCGCCGCCGTGATGACGACGTTCGCCCAGAACAGCGTGCCGTCCTTGCGCACGCGCCAGCCTTCGTCCTCGAAGCGGCCGGTCGCGTATGCCTGCTTCAGCTCGTACTCGGGCCAGCCGCGCGCGGTTGCCTCCGCCGGATAGAAACGCGACAGATGCTGCCCGATGATCTCGTGCGCCTCATAGCCCTTGATCTTGCGCGCGCCCTTGTTCCAGCTCGTGATGCGGCCGTTCAGGTCGAGCATGAAAATTGCGCAGTCTTCGATCGCGTCGACGAGCGCGTGATACTGCGGCTCGCTCATGGCGGGCTCCGATGGCGCGTCGCGAATGACGTCGGGCGTTGAGGCTGCTTTTGATCGGGTCATGGTTCGGGTAGCCGGCGCGAGGCGGACGATTCCTGGACAAAGGTCCGCCGACGCCATCAGTCTACCCGCAGCCCCGGCATCGCTGCCACGCCTTTGTCACGCAGCCTGCCGTCACGGAAACGTCCCTTGACAGCGGGCCATGCGATTTATAGCTTTTAAGTCGGTTCATTTCCGAAGAGAGCGACGCTCATCCGTCGGTGGTCGGCTCGACGCATCCAGCGAACTCCTGCCTTTCGCGCACTGCCTTCACGTCCGCAAACGGAGACTCCGATGGATCGCCGTCGCTTCCTTTCGCTGTCCGCCTTCTATACCGTCGCCGCTGCCGCCGGCACGCTCGCCGCCTGCCATTCCGGCGACGACGACAACGGCAACAATTCCGGCAGCGGCGGATCGACGCCGCCACCGGCCGGTGCATACGCATTTCCGCAGGGCGTCGCGAGCGGCGATCCGCGCGATGTCTCCGCCGTGTTCTGGACTCGCTGCGTCGTCAATGGAAGCACGATTGCGTCGTCGCCGGTCGCGCTGACCTTGCAGGTGTCCACGCAGCAGAACTTCTCGCAACTCGCGGCGAGCGTGCCGTTGAGCGCCACGCCGGATTACGACTTCACCGTTCGCGCGAAGGTCACGGGTCTCGCCGCGAAGACGACCTATTACTATCGCTTCGTCGCGGGCAGCGATGTCAGCGTGACGGGCACGACGCGCACCGCGGCCGCCGCGGGCGAAGCGATCGCGCAACTGCGTTTTGCATGGTTCGTGTGCCAGAACTGGAGCGCGAATCACTGGCAGGCGATGTCGCTGCTCGCCGCGGAAACCGATCTCGATTTCGTCGTGCATCTGGGCGACTACATCTACGAGGCGGGTTTCGCCGCGCAACCCGGCGCCGTCGAGCCCGCTCACCCGGCGATCACGCTGCCGAGCGGCGGCTCGTATGCGAACACGCTCGACGACTACCGCACGTTGTATCGCACGTATCGGGGCGATGCGCGCCTGCAGAACGTGCATGCGCGCTTTCCCGTCATCGCGATCTGGGACGATCACGAGTTCTCCGACGACTGCTGGCAGGATCACCAGACCTACACGAACGCGAATCTTCAGCAGACCGCGCGGCGGCGCAGCGCGAATCAGGCATGGGCGGAGTACTTGCCGGTCGACTGGGGCGACGTGTCGTTCGATCTCAACAACGCGGCATACGACAACATCCGCATTTATCGCGACTTCCACTTTGGCTCGCTGATGCATCTCGTGATGACCGACGAGCGGCTCTATCGCGACGATCACGTCGTCAGCGAAGCGGCGATCGCGCAGGCGCTCGGGCACGATCCGGTCAACGGCAACGATCTCGTCGGCTCGCGTTATTTCGTGCCGCAGCCGGTGCTCGCGCAGTTCGAAGCGGCCGATACGCGGCGCCTCGGCCGCGTGCCGTCGATCTTCGGCCCCGCGCAGACGCAATGGTGGAAGGACACGCTGAAGGCTTCCACGTCGATATGGAAAGTGTGGGGCAACGAAGTGATGATGAACCGCATGTGGCTCGATCTCTCGTCGATCGCGCCCGCGCCCGACAACGTCGTCTTTGTGCTCGACTGCGACGCATGGGACGGCTATCCGTCGCACAAGGCCGATCTCATGTCGTATGTGAAGACGCAGGGCATCACGAATCTCGTCGCGATCACGGGCGATCTGCACGCGTTCCAGGCTGGCATCGTGCGCGATGTGCCCGATCCCGCGACGGGCACGCCCGTGATGATCGATCTGATGTCGGCGGGCATCAGCAGCCAGCCTTTCTTCGAGGACGTGAAGAGGTATGCGGCGGGCATGCCGCTCGCGTCGCTGATCAGCTCGTCGGGGCTGTTCGACAGCTTCATTCGCCAGAACAATCCGGACATGCTCTATGCCGATCACGACGGCATCGGCTATGCATCGGCGACGCTCACGCCCACGCAGTTCATCGCGATCTTCAACAAGGTGAAGTTCCTCAACGCCGACGGCAGCGCGCCGCAATCGCCGCTGCAAAAGCGCACGCGTCTCACGATCAACGCGGGCGCGGTGTCGGTGGCCGTCGAGGACAACATATGAATGCGCAACGCGCTTCATTCATTCGCGACGAATCCATCCATTCGTATCCTTGCTTTTGAGGGGATTTCAACGCCGACCGGCGCACGTAGACTGCGTGCACATTTCAGAAGGTCGTTTGCTGGCAGGCAGTGCAATGAGGCCGATTGAAGTGACCGTGTGAAACCCTCAGGAGCACTATCATGATCGGCAATCTCAAAGGCATCATCTTCGTCGCCGCGCTCGCGGGCGCTTCCTATGCACTCGCGAGCGGCTATGGTCCCGCGCCGCATTACGCACCGATGGACGGCGCGCCCACGTCGCAGCAAGGCATGAACATGCAGACCATCGCGCAGGATGCGCAGCAGAGCAACGACGCGAGCGTCGATAAATCGAAGCAGGACAGCCCGCTCATTCAGGCGCAGGACTGAGCGTGACTGCATGAGGCCGTGTCCCGCCGGTGTCATCGGCGGGACGCGCGATGCGCGCCTCAGTGGAACGCCTGATTCGCGGCGCTTTTCGCCTCGGCCGCGCCGACCTTTTCGACCGTTTCCTTTGCGCGCCCGATCTCGATCTTCGGCATGAACAGCATCGAGATCACAGTGCCGAGCGCGATCACGAACATCGCCGTGAAGGTCAGATGCAGCGAATGATGCAACACGAGGCGAATCTCGTGGTTCATCGAGAAGTCGCCGGGCACGGACGAAAGCAGTTGCTTCAACTGATCCGCGTGCACGGGCGGCAGGCCGTCCGTGTGCGTGAGGCCGTAGTTCTGCACCGCGCCGAACACGGCCGCGCCGAGCGTGTTGCCGAGATTGCGCGAGAACAGATTCGATGCGGTCGCGCTGCCGCGTTCGAGCGGCTGCACGATCTCCTGAATCAGGATGAGGCATGACACGCTCGTGATGCCCATGCCGAAGCCCAGTACCGCCGAGCCGACGCCCGCCCAGACCGGGCTCGATTGCGGGCCGAGCAGCACGAACGGCAGCGCGCCGAGCGGAATGAACACCGGGCCGACCATCAGGAGGCGTCTCAGACCGATGCGGCTGAACGTGCGCGACGTGAAGGTCGCGCCGCTCGGCCAGCCGATCATCATCATCGTGAGCGCGAGGCCCGCTTCCACCGGCGTGCGATGCATCACGCCCTGCACGTACATCGGCAGGAACGTGGTGAGACCCATCATCGCCATGCCGGCGAGCAGGGTCGCGACATTGCTCGCCGCGATCGGCCGATGCGACCACAACCTGAACGAGATCATCGGATCGGCGGCGCGCCGCTCCTGCGCCACAAAGCACACGATGGCGAGCACCAGTACGGCGATCTCGATGCCGACGCGCGCGTTGCTCGCGTGACCGGCATCCGTGAGCGCCATCATCAGCGAGGCGACGGCGGCGGTGAAGAAGAACGCGCCCGCGAGATCGATCGCCGGCCGGTCGTGACGTTTCTCCTCGTGCAGAAAGAGCGTGAAGAGGAGGGCGGCGAGAATGCCGATCGGCACGTTGATCCAGAAGATCCACGCCCACGAGAACTGCCGGATCAGCAGGCCGCCGACCATCGGCCCGAGCACCGCGGACACGGCCCACACGCTCGCGAGATAGCCCTGCACCTTGCCGCGCTCGCGCGCCGGATAGAGGTCGCCGACCACCGTCAGCGCGACCGGCAGGATCGCGCCCGCGCCGACGCCCTGAACGAGCCGGAAGACGATCATCGCGGGCATCGACCATGCGAAGCCCGCGAGCACCGAACCGATCAGGAAGATCGCGATGCCCGCGAGGATCGCCGGCTTGCGGCCGTACAGGTCCGCGAGCTTGCCGAACACCACGGTGAGCGCGGTCTGCGTGAGCAGGAACGACGAGAACACCCAGCTGTAGAGATTGAGGCCGCCGAGCTGCGTCGCGATTTGCGGCATCGCGGTGGAGACGATGGTGGCTTCGATCGCGACCATGGCCATCGAGGCCATCACCGCTGCAATGACGAGGGGACGGGTGGTTTTTCTGTTCTGTGACATGCGATTCCGAAGGGCATATCGCCGGCCGCACGAACCGGGGTGGATGCGCGCAAGCAGGCCATGCTCGAAAAATGGAGATGCGGCGGCGACGCTCCGGCTTGCGGATTCCTTGCGGCGCAGGCAATGTCGCCGATGAAAATGCGCCGGATGCAATGTTATCCCGCCCCGCGAAACGCTGCTCGGCGGATCACCTGCGCTCATTCAACGCTAATTCTTCGCGCCTACGCTCTGTCATGTGGACGGGCAGCACGCTTCTCCGAGCTTCCAGGCCCGTTTCACGTTTCTCGTAACTCCTCAGCCCTTGGCGCCGGCCGCGACCGGACCGGCGCCTTTTTTTCTCCGGCGCTCACGCGCATCTGTCACGCACATGCTGTCTTTCAGACCGAAATCCCCGGGAATGTCGCCTAAAATCGAACGGGCTGGCGTAGCGCCCCGTTCCCTTCCGAAGCGGCGGACTCGAATGATCAAATCACTGAAGAATCAGCTGGTGCTCGCGCTCGGGCTGCTCGTCAGCGTGATCGGCGTCGTGCAGGGCGTGAGTTCGTATCAGTTGACCAAGACCGGCATGAGCGCGCTGCTCGACATGCGGCTCGAGCAGGTGGCGGCGCGACTGCGCGACGGGCTCGCGTACAGCCTGCCGAAAAATCCCGCGCGCGGCACGCAGGACGAACGCGATGTCGTCGCCGTCGTATGGAAGCCGGGCGAAGATCTGCCGTTCCGCACGACCGACCCGTCGCTGCATTTTCCGCGCGATGCGCAGCCGGGCTTCTCCGGCGTCGATGTCAACGGCGAGCACTGGCGCGTCTTCACACGCCAGGAGCCGACCATGACGATTCAGGTCGCGCAACGCTCGGCCATCCGCCGCGAACTGACGCAGGAAGCCGCGACGCAAACGCTCTGGCCGATCGCCGTGCTGCTGCCGCTCGTGTGGATCGCGGTCGCGCTCGTCGTGCGGCGCTCGCTGCGCCAGTTGAACGAACTCGGCGCGGAAGTGGGGGCCATCGACATGAGTCATCTGCAGCCATTGCCGACGGTCGGCGTGCCCACGGAAATCGCGCCCTTCATCCACTCGATCAACACGATGATCGAGCGCCTCGCGATCTCGATCGAGAAGGAGCGCAAGTTCATCGCCGATGCCGCTCACGAACTGCGCACGCCGCTCACGGCGCTTCAGCTTCAGGCCGACAATCTCGCGCCGCATATCGTCGCCGGCAATCAGGAGCGCTTTCAGGAGCTGCGCAAGGGCATCGCGCGCAGCGGCAAGCTGATCACGCAACTGTTGCGGCTCGCGCGCGCCGATGGGCCGGTGGGCGGCACGCCGTTCGCGCGCGTGGATCTCGCGGAGGCGGTGACGGGCGCAGTCGCCGACGTGCTGCCCATCGCGCTCGCGCGCGGCATGGATATCGGCGCGGAGGAAATGGTGGACGCGCATGTGCGCGCGGTGGAAACCGACATCGGCATGGCGGTGAAGAATCTCGTGTCGAACGCGGTGCGCTATACGCCCGATGGCGGCACCATCGACCTGCGCATGCGACGTGACGGCGAGCTCGTCTGGATCGATGTGATCGACACCGGACCGGGCATCGACGAAGCGTTGCTGCCGCGCGTGTTCGACCGGTTCTTCCGCGCGAATCCCGACGTGGAAGGCAGCGGGCTGGGGTTGTCGATCGTGAAGGCGATCGCCGCGCGCTACGGCGGCGACGTGACGCTGAAGAATCGCGACGACGGCCGCTCGGGCATCGTCGCTTCGATCGGCTTTCCGGTCGAGAAAGTCAATGAAAGCACCGCTGCGCCCGCACTAAGCACATAGGGATTTGCGCGCGGTTTTACGCCGATTACAATGCATTCGCTGCGTGGCGCGAAGCGATCATCGCCGGTCAGTCAAAGAGTCAAAAAGACCGGGCGTGCATTTTCGATCGTTCCAGATCCTTCGGGCCGCATTCCGGGCGCGTGGCGCGCGCCATTCTCGCCAGGCGCGGGGTGGAACATGCGAATTCTTCTGATCGAAGACGACGTGCAGATCGGCACGAGCCTCATGCGGGCGCTCAAGGATGCCGATTACGCCGTCGACTGGGTGCGCGACGGCAACGCGGGCCGCGAGGCGATCAGCGCCGCCGAATACACCGTCGTGCTGCTGGATCTCGGCTTGCCGGGCATGACGGGCATCGAGCTGTTGCGACAGGCGCGCACGGCGGGCAACGCGACGCCGGTGCTGATCCTCACCGCACGCGACGATCTCGACACCCGCGTGCAGGGCCTCGATCTCGGCGCCGACGACTATCTGCTCAAGCCCTTCGACATGCCCGAGCTGCTCGCGCGCATCCGCGCGGTGCTGCGCCGCAAGGCGGGCTATGCGGTTTCGCGCCTCGGCGACGATTCGCTCAGCCTCAATCTCGATCAGCGCACGCTCACGTGCGGCGAGAATTCGGGCGTGCTGTCCGCGCGTGAATTCGCGCTGATGCACGCGCTGCTCGAACGCCCCGGCACGATCTTCTCGCGCGATCAACTGGAAGACCGTCTGTACGGCTGGGGCAAGGAAGTGGAGAGCAACGCGGTCGACGTGCTGATCCACTCGGTGCGCAAGAAATTCGGCGCGAGCGTGATCCGCAACGTGCGCGGCCTCGGCTGGACCGTGATGCTCGGCCAGGCGGGGCGCGAGGAATCGAAGTAGCGCGCGTTGCATGGGCGGCGCGCTCAGTGCGCGTCGTAATGGCGGCCGAGCGAGCCGCAAAAATACATGCTGTAGCCGTGGTCCTGCGTTTCGATCTGACGCATGCGCCGCTCGAGATCGGCGAGATCGCTCGATGACGCGAGATAGGCATCGCGTGCTTCGTTCGCGGTGCGGATCGAAAAGAGGCTGTCGATGGAATGAGTAAGACGCTCGAACATGATGTGCTCCCGTCGTTGAAAGAAGGCCGGTGGGTTGAGTGAGGCCGACGAAAGCAGGTTATGCCCCGTGAATTAGAAGCGAATGAGAGCGCACCGCATACGCGATATCGCGCTTCGCACGGCGCAGCGTTCGCCAACGCACCGTGACGAGGATCGCACTGCGGGAAGGCACTGCCGCGCCGCACCATCCCGTGCTATCGTGTTTCATAGGGGTTTCATACGGAACGCCGTGCGCTGTTCGCATTCGTCGATCGTCTCTCGTGAAGGCCGCCATGAACGATGTGTCTCGTACCCTCAGCGCTCGCGACCGCGTCGAGTTGCTCTGCTGGCTCACGTGCGGCAGTCTTGGCGCGTATTACCTGAATGGCGACTGGCCGGCACCCTCGTTTCATGTGCAGGCCGCGCACAAGTGGCTCGACCGGCATCAGCGGCTCGCGGACTGGCTCACGGTCGCGAAGCTCGCGGCGATCGCCCGTGAAATCGCCACGCAACATTGCGCGATGCTCGAAGCAGACTGGGCGCGCGACGCCGTCGAGGAAATCCTCGATAGCGAAGATCTCAACTATCAATCGGATGTCGTGCGGCAGGTTTTCGACGATTGCCGCCGCGCGCTCGCCGAAAAGCGCACGCCGGAGTGAACCGGCCATCGCGGGCATCATGGACAGGCTCTAGCGTGAATTACTGTATGAATGTACAGTAAGCCATTTTCCTGGCTCCGATCGCTGCGATGGACGCGCCGTCTTCCGCACCCGCACCGCGCCGCATCGCGCATCTCGACATGGATGCGTTCTTCGCGTCGGTCGAACTCCTGCGTTATCCGGAACTGCGCGGCATGCCGGTCGTGGTCGGCGGCGGCCGCAGCGCCACGCCCGAAACGCTCCCCGACGGCACGCGCCGCTTCAGGCGGCTGCGCGACTACGCGGGCCGCGGCGTCGTGACCACCTCCACGTACGAGGCGCGCAAGTTCGGCGTCTTCTCCGCAATGGGCATGATGAAGGCCGCCCAGCTTGCGCCGGACGCGATTCTCCTGCCCACCGATTTCGATTCCTATCGCCATTACTCGCGCCTCTTCAAGGCAGCCGTCGCGACGTTCACCACGCAGATCGAGAATCGCGGCATCGACGAGATCTATATCGACGTCAGCGACCTGCCCGGCGAGCCGGGCGACATCGGCCAGCGCATGAAAGACGCGGTGCGCGAAGCGACCGGACTCACGTGCTCGATCTGCATCGCGCCGAACAAGTTGCTCGCGAAGATCGGCTCCGAGCTCGACAAGCCCGATGGTCTCACCATCCTCACGATGGACGATCTGCAAACGCGCATCTGGCCGCTCGCCGCGCGCAAGGTGAACGGCATCGGGCCGAAGGCGAACGAGAAGCTCGCGGCGCTCGGCATCGTCACCGTGGGCGATATCGCCGCTGCCGATCCCGGCTTCCTGCAGACGCATTTCGGCCACACGTACGCCGCATGGCTCGCGCGCATCGCGCAGGGGCAGGACGAGCGGCCCGTCGTCGTGAGCTCGACGCCCAAGTCGATGAGCCGCGAGACGACCTTCGAGCGCGACTTTCATCCGAAGCAGGATCGCGCGACGCTTTCCGCGGCGTTCACCGGCCTGTGCACGCGCGTCGCCGAGGACTTGCAGCGCAAGGGCTATGTCGGGCGCACGGTTGGCATCAAGCTGCGCTTCGACGACTTTCGCACCGTGACGCGCGATCTGACCGTGCCCGTTGCGACGGCCGATCCCGTCGAGATCCGCCGCGCCGCGACCGAGTGCCTGAAGCGGATCGTGCTCGATCGCCGGATCAGGCTGCTCGGCGTGCGTGTCAGCGCGCTCGCCGGGCGCGACGAGCACGGCATCATCGAGCCGGTGCAAGTCGAGTTGCCGTTCGATATCGCCGGTGAATAAAGGCGTCTCGCCGGCTTTCAGCGTTTTCCCTCATGGCGCGTTCGCCGCCAAACCGTCATTGGTCTGATCAATGTATTCGACTTTATGTCCGTCGGGCGCCACACATACTTAATTCAATCGCGCCGCTAAGTTTCCACCAGGACGCAGGACATCGACCTGTTCGCGCGGGTCATCTCACATGCACCCGAGGAAAAAAAGAATGAGAAAGCGGGCGTTGGTCTGGACGACGTGCGTCGTCTGTTCGGGGGCGGCAGTCGGGCAGGAGGTCTTCACGCAAGGCGGAACGCAAGGCATCGGTATCGGCGCGGCGTTCGCGCTGGGATCGTCTTTCGGCGTGCATGCCGATTTCAACGGATGGAACAGCGGGCGCGGCTTCACGCTGGGCGGCAATCGCTACGAAGGCGACATGCGTCTGAGGCACGGCGGCATCTACCTCGATTACTTTCCGTTCGAAAATCGGGGATGGCGCGTGACGGCGGGCGTCAGATTCAACGACGACTCGCTCGTTGCCGTATCGCAGCAGGACAATGGCACCTATGTATTCGCGGGAAAGCGCTTTGCCGTGCCGCCCGACGCGACGGCCACCGCGACGGTCAAATATCCGGTCGCGATGCCTTATCTCGGGCTGGGCTTCGGGCACAAACCCGCGGGCAAGGGCTTCGGGTTCGTCGCGGATATCGGCGTCGCTTATGGCGTGCCGAAAACGAGCTATACGTTGTCGCCGAGCCTCGCGCAGATCGCCGGATCGAATAGCGCCTTGCTGATCAGCACCGGCGAGCAGCAGTTGAATGACAAGGTATCGCGTTATCGCTGGTATCCGGTGGCGCAGGTCGGCGTGTCGTATCGCTTCTGACGCGGCTTTATCGCAGCGGCACATAACAAAAGCTCGGATCGTTCGTTGCCGCCCGAATCGCCGCGCGTTAGATTGATCGCTTCCCGAAGTTATCGATTGTTATCAGTTCGACCGTGACGATTCAGACCGCCCTCAACCCCGCTCTCGTTTCACTCGATTCATCCGGCGAAGCCGCCGATCAATCCATCGAGATTCGCCGACTCGACGCGCCGCTCGGCGCCGAAGTGATCGGGCTCGATCTGTCGAAGCCGCTATCCAGCGCCGATTTCGCGCGCATTCACCGCGCGCACCTGGATCATCACGTACTCGTGTTTCGCGATCAGCGCATCACGCCCGACGAGCAGGTCGCGTTCAGCAATCGCTTCGGTCCGTTGCAGATTCACGTGCTGCATCAGTTCGGCCTCGCGGGGCATCCGGAAGTGCTGATCGTGTCGAACATCGTCGAGAACGGCAAGCCGATCGGTCTCGGCGATGCCGGCCATTTCTGGCATTCGGATCTCTCGTACAAGGAAAAGCCGAGTCTCGGGTCGCTGTTGCACGCGCAGGAGTTGCCGGCGGTCGGCGGCGACACGCTGTTCGCGAATCAGCATCTCGCATGGGAGACGCTGCCCGCGCATCTGCGCGATGCAATCGAAGGCCGCGTCGCCGAACATACCTATCTCGCCAAATACGGCGAGTTGCAAAAGCGCAGCCCGTGGCGTCCGAATCTGTCGGCGGAGCAGATTGCGCAGGTCAAGCCGGTGACGCATCCGATCGTGCGCACGCATCCGGAAACGAAGCGTCGCGCGCTCTTCGTCAGCGAGCATTTCACGACGCGCGTGATCGGCCTGCCCGAAGACGAAAGCCGCGCGTTGCTCGCGGAACTGTTCGCGCACAGCACCAAGCCGGAGTTCATCTATCGGCATCGCTGGCTGGCGCGCGACATGGTCTTCTGGGACAACCGCTCGGTGATGCATCTCGCGGCGGGCACGCCCGACGACCAGCGCCGCAAGCTGTACCGCACGACCATCGAAGGCGACGCGCCTTTCTAAAACCACACCTTCGTCGCGTTCGTGCAAGGCATTGCATCGGGCGACCTGATCGAGGAGATCGGCATTTCCATGTAGATGTTGTTGCGCGGTTATGCGCTCGGCGCGGCGCTCGCGTTCGTGCTGACATCGCTTGCAGTGTCGACTCGCATCGGCGGCGACCTGCTTTCGATGCTCACCGCGATGTTCAATCCGCCGCCGTCCATCGCGCTGTTGCCGCTCGCGTTGCCATGGTTCGGACTCGGTCGCGTGGCGCACGCTGATCGCGGCGGCGCTCGTGTTCGGCGCGAGCCAGGGCAAGGGCGGCCTCGGCTAGTACATCGTCCAGAACCGCAACGAGCTTTACACGGACCGCGTGTTTGCAGGATTGGCCGCGGTCATCGTGATCGGACTCGCGGTCGAGCATCGCGTCTTCGATACCGTCGGGCGCATGACGGTGCGGCGTTGGGGCGTGCAGCAACAAGCGGTTCTCAAGTCTCGTCGCGAATGAAGTCGATGAACGCGCGCAGCGGCCCCGGCATGTGCGCGCGGCTCGGATAGTACAGACGCGGGCCGGTGAAACTCTGCCACCAGGGTTTGAGCACCGGCACGAGCGCGCCGTTATCGATCGCCTCGCGCACGAATTCGTCGAACGTATAGACGAGGCCCAGCCCGGCGATGGCCGCGCTGCGGCTGATCTCGATCGACGACGTGACGAGCGGCCCCTCGGGCGCGATGCGGATCGTTTCCTTGCCGCGCATGAACTCCCACACGGCCAGCACGCCGCTATCGAAGCGATGTCCGATGCACGCGTGGTTCACCAGATCCCGCGGATGCTTCGGCTCGCCGTGCGCGGCGAGATAAGACGGCGCCGCAACCGCGACGAAGCGCTGCGTGCGCGGCCCGATCGGCACGGCGATCATGTCGCGCTCGATGCGTTCGTCGTAGCGAATGCCCGCATCGAAACCGGCGGCGAGCACGTCGATGAACGTATCGGTCGCGCTGATCTCCAGCTTGATGCCCGGATGCGCCGCCAGAAAGCGCGCGACGATCGACGGCAATATCTCACGCGAGACGATGCGCGGCACGTTCAGGCGCAGCGTGCCGGTCGGGCTGTCGCGAAACCCGTTGACGGCATCGAGCGCGCCCGCGATCTCCGTGAACGCGGGAGCGAGGCGCTCGATCAGGCGCTCGCCCGCTTCGGTCGGCGTGACGCTGCGCGTCGTGCGATTCAGAAGACGCACGCCGAGGCGCGTTTCGAGCCTGCGTATCGCCTCGCTCAACGACGACGCCGACACGCCGCGCAACAGCGCCGCCTGCCTGAAGCCGCGCGAGCGCGCGACGGCCAGAAACGCATGGAGATCCGACAGATCCGGTTCGCTCATGACTCACCCATTGTTCGCCTCGGCGCACAGCCCATTCGCATTGAGGCGGATTATCGCACGCGAAGTTTGCTCCCATAATCGTCTTCATCCCTTCTGGAGAGAACGAACATGGAATCACGCAGACTCGGAAAGCACGGACCTCAATCGTCCGCCATCGGACTCGGATGCATGGGCATGTCGGGCATGTACGGGCCGTCGGATCGCGCGGAAAGCATCGCGACGATACACGCGGCGCTCGAAGCGGGCGTGACGCTGCTCGACACCGGCGACTTCTACGGCATGGGCCACAACGAGATGCTGATCGGCGAGGCGTTGAGAAGCGCACCGCCTTCGCGCCGCGATTCGGCGATCCTCAGTGTGAAGTTCGGCGGCATGCGCGATCCGGCCGGCAACTTCATCGCGTTCGATGGCCGTCCCGTCGCGGTGAAGAATTCGCTCGCTTATACGCTGCAGCGGCTCGGCGTCGAGCATGTCGACATCTATCGCCCCGCACGCCTCGATGCCAGCGTGCCCATCGAAGACACCGTCGGCGCGATCGCCGACATGATCGAGGCGGGCCATGTGCGCCATGTCGGACTGTCGGAAGTGGGCGCGCAGACGATCCGCAAGGCCGCCGCCGTGCATCCGGTGTGCGACCTGCAGATCGAATACTCGCTGATCTCGCGCGGCATCGAGGAATCGATCCTGCCGGCGTGCCGCGAACTGGGCATTGCCGTCACCGCGTATGGCGTGCTGTCGCGTGGACTCATCAGCGGACACTGGAGCAAGGACGGCGCGCAATCGGGCGACTGGCGCGCGAACAGTCCGCGCTTTCAGCAAGGCAACGTCGAACGCAATCTCGCGCTCGTCGATGCATTGCGCAAGATTGCCGATGAAAAGGGCGTGAGCGTCGCGCAGATTGCGATTGCGTGGGTGCTCGCACAGGGCGACGACATCATTCCCGTCGTCGGCGCGCGCCGCCGCGACCGGCTGACGGAATCGCTCGGCGCACTCGACGTGACGCTCGCGAAGGACGAACTCGCGGCGATTGAGGCGGCGGTGCCGAAGGGCGCGGCGGCGGGCGACCGCTACGAAGCCGTGCAGATGGCGCACCTCGACAGCGAGAAGCACTGAGCGTCACGATTCGCGTCGACGCGGCACGCGAACTGCGACGCGTGTACGATCGATTCCGATTCACCGATGGAGAGACGCCGAGTGAAGATCGCGACCTTCAACATCAACGGCATTCGTCCGCGGCTCGACGCGTTGCTGAAATGGCTCGAACGCGAATCGCCCGATATCGTCTGCCTGCAGGAATTGAAAGCGACGGACGCGCAGTTTCCCGCCGATGCGATCGCGAATGCGGGCTATGGCGCGCTGTGGCACGGGCAGCAATCGTGGAACGGCGTGGCGATTCTCGCGAAGGATGCCGAGCCGGTGCTGAGCCGGCGCGGCCTTCCCGGTTACGAGGACGATACGCACAGCCGTTATATCGAGGCGGCCGTGGGCGGCTTGCTCATCGGTTGTCTCTATCTTCCGAACGGCAATCCGCAGCCCGGCCCGAAGTTCGATTACAAGCTCGAGTGGTTCGCGCGTTTCAATGCGCATGCGAAGAAGTTGCTCGCGAGCGGTCATCCCGTCGTGCTCGCGGGCGACTACAACGTTGTGCCCACCGACGAGGATATCTACAACACGCGCTCGTGGCTCAAGGACGCGCTGCTGCAGCCCGAGAGCCGCGCGTCCTATGCGGATCTGCTCGCGCAGGGCTGGACGGACGCGTTGCGCAAGCAGTTTCCCGATGAGCGCATCTATACGTTCTGGGATTACTTCCGCAATCACTGGCAGACGAATTCGGGCCTGCGCATCGATCACATTCTGCTCAGCAAGGATCTCGCGAAGAATCTGGAGAGCGCGGGCGTCGATAAATGGGTGCGCGGCGAGCCGCATGCGAGCGATCACGCGCCGACGTGGGTGATCCTGAAGCCCGGGCGCGCCCGCAAGAAAACGGCTTAGGCTTGCAGTGTGTCGCGTGTCGGTTGCAGCGAGCGGAGGAACTGCATCACGTGGTCGCGGCCGCCCATCGCCCAGGCATTGAGATGATCGGCGTCTTCGATGAGCGCGAGATGCTTGTCGCCGCGCGCGGCGTCGAAAAGGCACTGGAACTGCGCGGGCGGGATCACGCCGTCTTTCGTGCCGCCGTAGATCAGCAGCGGTGCATCGATCGATGCGATTTTTGCAAGGCTTTCGTAGCGGTCGCGCGCGAGCAGGCGCACGGGAAAGAGCCGGAAGCGCTGCGCCGCGACATCGACGATGCTCGTGAACGGTGCTTCGAGCATCAACGCATTGATCCTCGCTTCGCTCGCCAATTGCACGGCGACGCCCGAGCCGAGCGAATAGCCGTGCAGCACGATATTCGACGAGCGCGCGGACGCATAGGCGTAGGCGGCGCGCGCATCGGCATAGAGGCCGGCTTCGCGCGGTCTGCCGGGATTGCCGCCGTAGCCGCGGTATTCGGCGAGCAGCACGCCGTAGCCCGCTTCGATCATCTCCAGTGCGATATGGCCGCGTTGCGTGAGGTCTTCGCCATTGCCGTGAAAGAGGATGATGGTCGGCGCGGATTCATCGGGCGGTGCCTTGTAGCGCACGGTCAGGTCGAGGCCGTCTTCGGTTCTGATGCCGACCGCTTCCGTGCGTTCTTCCAGTTCGGCGCTCTTGAAGGCTTCGATCTGCTCCAGTGGATAGACGAGTCTTCCTTGCAGCCAGTACAGGCCCGCCAGCGCGACGGCGTATATCGATGCGATGACGGCGAGGAGGATCCAGAGGACTTCGCGCATGGGTGTCGGGGGCGGCGTCGGGTTCCTCGTATGTTAGTGGGTTTGCGCGTATCGGTTTCGTGCGCCACCGCAGCAAACGCCCTCACTCCCTCGCGTCTCCATCTCCATGACGCAAGCTCAAGGGCATTTCCGCCGCGATTTCCTTCTCGATCTCTTCCGAATCCCGCCCGCGATTGAACAGCGCATTGAGCAGAATCGCGAACACCGCGGCCAGCGTGATCCCGCTGTGCGTGAGCGGCCCGGCCCAGGCCGGCATGTGCGCGAAGAAGGTCGGCGCGGCGAGCGGAATCACGCCCACCCCCAGACTGATCGCGATGATCAGCAGGTTGTTCTTGCTGTCGAAGTCGACCTTGCTCAGGATCTTCACGCCGGTTGCCGCGACCATGCCGAACATCGCGATGCCCGCGCCGCCGAGCACGACCACCGGTATCGAAGCAATCAAGTTGGAAAGCTTCGGCAACAGCCCGAGCAGGATCAGGATCACGCCCGACACCGCGACCACCCAGCGGCTTTTCACGCCCGTAATCCCCACGAGCCCGATGTTCTGCGAGAACGACGAATGCGGAAACGTATTGAAGATCCCGCCGATCACGGTGCCGAGACCGTCGGTGCGCAGGCCGCGCGTCGCATCGACGCGGGAAACGGGCCGCATCGCGAGATCGCCGAGCGCGAGAAACATGCCGAGCGATTCCACCATGATGACGACCATCACGAGACACAGCGATGCGATCGCCGCGATATCGAAGGTCGGCATGCCGAACGCGAACGGCCGCACCGGCGCGAACCACGCGGCCTGACCCACGCCCGCGAAATCGACGAAGCCGAGCGGCAAGGCGATCACGAAGCCGATCGCCATGCCGAGCAACACCGAAATGTTCGCGATGAAGCCTTTCAGATACTTGTTGATGAGCAGAATCGCGAACAGCACGATGGCCGCGATCATCAGATTGCGCGGCTCGCCGAAATTCGGTGCGCCGCGCCCGCCGCCCGCCCAGTTGATCGCCACCGGAAACAGCGTCATGCCGATCGTCAAAATGATCGTGCCCGTGACGATCGGCGGAAAGAAGCGCATCAGCCGCCCGAAGAACGGCGCGATCAGCACCGCGAACACGCCCGCCGCGATCGTCGCGCCGAAGATCGTCGGCAGGCCCGCGCCGGACGACGCCATCGCGACCATCGGCCCGACCGGCGCGAAGCTCACGCCCATGATCACCGGCAGCCGGATGCCGAACTTCCATACGCCGATGCACTGCACCAGCGTGACGAACCCGCATGCGAAAAGGTCCGAGCTGATCAGGAACGCCACCTGATCCTTCGGCAGCTTCAACGCCGCGCCGATGATGAGCGGCACCGCGATCGCGCCCGCATACATGACGAGCACGTGCTGAATGCCGACTGCAAGCATCTGACCGATGGGCAGCACTTCGTCGACGGGATGAATCGTTTGGGCCATGTGCGCTCCGGCGTTCGAATGACGTTTGAGTCGGTCGCCCGAGTATTGCATCGCCCGATAGCCGAAAAAATATTCCAGCCGCTATACATGGGATCGGCGGCGCGCGTGTGTCATCAGGATAATTGACCGGGTTTTGTCCAGCGCGCGTAGCACGACCGGCAGCTATTGCCGATGTTCGTGCCCGTGCCCGACGCGAGCCGAAATAAACCTCGAATCCCTTGCGCAACAAGGCTTGCCGGACTGTCGAATTTCGAGATGACGTGCTACATTCCGAGCGCCTTGCGTCGCCTTGTTTGCGTTTTTTTCTTGTGGCGACGCAGCAAACCAGTATCCGGGCTCGGCGCCCAATAACATCAATTGCACAGGGATCTCGGCATGGAAATGGTCGGCGGAATGCGGCTTTCGCAGTTGTTCACCACCAACCAGGATCAATTGCTCGCGGAGTGGTTCCCGCAGCAGCACGCCATCGCGTCGCGGCGCGGGCTCGTCGGCGAAGCGGAATTGCGCACTCAGTTCACGCAGTTCGTCGCGCTTCTGGTGACGGCGCTCGGCACATCGGAGCGCGTCGATTTCAAGGCGCCCGAGTGGCAGGAAGTGCGCGCGTTTCTTGCGGAAATGTCGTCGCAGCGCGCGCGTCAGGGCTTCACGCCCGCCGAGACCGCGATGTTCGTGTTCTCGCTCAAGCAGCCGCTCTTCACGCGCTTGCGCGAGATGCTCCGCAACGATGCCGGCACGCTCGCCGACCTCACCTGGATGATCAGCACGCTCTTCGACGAGCTCGGCCTCTTCACGACGGAAGTCTTCCAGGCGAGCCGCGAGCAGGTCATCGTGCGCCAGCAGCAGGAACTGCTCGAACTCTCGACGCCGGTCGTCCAGTTGTGGGACGGCATTCTCGCGCTGCCGCTCATCGGCACGCTCGATTCCGCGCGTACGCAGGTCGTGATGGAAAACCTGCTGCAGAAGATCGTCGAGACGGGCGCGGCCATTGCGATCATCGACATCACCGGCGTGCCGACCGTCGACACGCTCGTCGCGCAGCACTTGCTGAAGACCGTCGCCGCGGCGCGTCTGATGGGCGCGGACTGCATCATCAGCGGCATTCGTCCGCAGATCGCGCAGACGATCGTGCATCTCGGCGTGAACCTCTCGAACGTCACGACCAAGGCGACGCTCGCGTCCGCTTTCGTCGTCGCGCTGCAGCGCACGGGCAAGTCGGTGACGGCGGCGCTCGCGCCGGACGCATCGCGCGGCAGCCGTGCGAGCGACGGCTTCGATTCGATGCAAGCGGAATGACGCGCCATCTCGCCATGCGAGGCGCGCATCGAACGCAACGCGACTGAACGGGGTTTCAAGCGATGGAACGCATTCCGATTCTCACGATGGGCAAGCTCCTGCTCGTCACCATTCAGGTCGACATGCACGACCGGCTCGCGCTCGCGCTGCAGGACGATCTGACGAGCCGCATCGTGAAGGACGGCGCGCGCGGCGTGCTGATCGACATTTCTTCGCTCGACGTGGTCGATTCGTTCATCGGACGCATGATCGGCAACACGGCCGCGATGGCGCGCGTGCTCGATGCCGAGACGGTCGTCGTCGGCATGCAGCCTTCGGTCGCGATCACGCTGGTCGAGCTCGGCCTCACGCTTTCGGGCGTGCGCACCGCGCTCAACGTCGAAAAAGGCATGGCGCTCCTCGCGCGGAGCGGCACGGGCTGACGGCCGCGTGCGAACGATCCCATGACGATCTTCAACTCCACAGCCGCGCCGACGTCCGCATCGCCGCCCGACACGCTGCCGATCCGATCCGACGAGCAGATCGTGCGGCTGCGCCAGTTCGTGCGCGAGAAGGCGGTCGCGCAGGGCCTGTCGCTCATCGATCAGACGAAGTTCGTGACGGCGGCGAGCGAGCTGGCACGCAACACGCTCATCTACGGTGGCGGCGGCGACGTGCATTGCTACGTCGTCGAGCGCAACGGCCGCCGCGGGCTCAGGCTCGAATTCGTCGACAATGGTCCGGGCATTGCCGATATCCCGCGCGCGCTCTCCGATGGCTTCACGTCGGGCAGCGGTCTCGGGCTCGGTCTCGGCGGCGCGAAACGCCTGTGCGACGAGTTCGACATCCGCTCGGCGCCCGGTGAAGGCACGCACGTTTCGATCACCAAATGGAAACCGTTCTGAAGGAATCGATGGCCGCGCAGCAACGCTACGAGATCGCCGAGGCGAGCCAGATCGCCTATGCGCGGCGCTCGATCGGCGAACTCGCGCGCGGGCTCGGTTTTAATGAGACGGCCGCGGGCGAGCTCGCGATCGTCGTCACCGAATGCGGCACGAATCTGCTGAAGCACGCCGGGCGCGGCGAGTTGCTCGTGCGCCCGCTCGTCGATGGCGGCGCCGGCGCGGCTCCGCGCTACGGCATCGAAGTGTTGTGCATCGATAACGGGCCGGGCATTCACGATCTGCATCGCTGTTTCGAGGACGGCTACACGACGGCGGGCAGTCCCGGCAACGGCATGGGCGCGATCGAGCGTCTCTCCGACGAGCTCGACATCTGGAGCGCGCCGGCACACGGCACGGTGTTGCGCGTCGTGTTCTGGAACGCGCCGGGCGCGGCGAACGCACCCGCGCCCCAGTTGACGTACGGCGTCGTGAACCTGCCGCTGCAAACCGAAACCGTTTCCGGCGATGCGTGGTCCGTTCACGCGCATGACGACGAATTCACCGTGCTCGTCGCCGATGGCCTCGGTCACGGCCCGCTCGCCAATGTCGCGGCGATCGAGGCCGCGAAGACGCTCGCCGCGCACGGCGGGTTCTCCCTCGATCGGATCATGGATGCCGCCAACGACGCGCTGCGCCCGACGCGCGGCGCGGCGGTCGGCATCGCGCGCATGCCGGCGTTCGCGTCGACGGCCGGCATGCCGGTCACGTTCGCGGGCATCGGCAACATCTCCGCGAGCGTGTGGACCGAAACGACGCACAAGCATCTGGTGTCGCATAGCGGCATCGTCGGGCATGCGACGCGGCGCGCGCAGATCTTCGACGTGCCGTACGCGCCGGGCGCGCTCGTCGTGCTGCATTCCGACGGGCTCACGTCGCGCTGGGATCTCGCGCGCTATCCGGGTCTCGCGATGCGGCATCCGGCGCTCGTCGCGGCGGTGCTGTATCGCGACTTCTCCCGCGGCCGCGACGACATCACCGTGTTCGTCGCCCGCGCGGCCGGAGACGCATGATGACGCTCCCGCTCTTCGCGATGCGGATCGACGACGAGCGCGATATCGTCGCGGCCCGCGTGAAGGCGCGCGACGCGAGCGCGGCGCTCGGCTTCTCGCCGCAGGACCAGACGCGCATCGCCACGTCCGTGCTCGAAGCGGCGCGCACGGTGCTGATCGCGGGGAAGGCGGCGCGCGCGGAATTTCTCGTCGATAGCGCCGTGCGGCCGCCGCGCTTCGTCGTGCGTTTCCTGACGGGCGCCGGCGCGGGCGAGCGTCTGCGCGCGATGCGCAACGACGACTCGCAAACCGCGCTCGGCTTGCTCGCGGCGCAGCGTCTGATGGATCAATGCGTGATCGCCGAGGAAGCGGACGGCGTCACGTCCATTTCCCTCGCGAAGACGCTGCCCGAAGGCGTGCCGTGCGATCTGCAGACAGTGAGGAACGTGCTCGCGCGTCAGTCGAGCGAAGACACGGTCGTGGAACTGCAACGCCAGAATCGCGAATTGATCGCGGCGCTCGCCGATCTGCGCGAGCGTCAGGAAGAGCTCACGCGTCTCACGCGCGAACTCGAGGACACCAATCGCGGCGTCGTCGCGCTCTATGCGGAACTCGATGCGCGCGCGGATCATCTGCGTCGCGCGGACGAATCCAAGTCGCGCTTTCTGTCGAACATGAGCCACGAGTTCCGCACGCCGCTCTCGTCGATCCGTGCGCTCTCGAAGCTCTTGCTGGAGCGCATCGACGGCGATCTGACGGAAGAGCAGGAAAAGCAGGTGCGCTTCATCCGCAAGGCGGCGGAAGACTTGTCGGAGACGGTCGACGATCTGCTCGATCTCGCGAAGATCGAAGCCGGCAAGATCGAAGTGCGTCCCGCGGAATTCGAGGTCGATACCTTGTTCTCGGCGCTGCGCGGCATGTTGCGGCCGCTGTCGCCGGGCGGCGCGGTGGAACTCGTGTTCGAATCCTGCGAAGGCCTGCCGCCCATTTGCACCGATGAGGCGAAGGTCGCGCAGGTGCTGCGCAACTTCGTGTCGAACGCGCTCAAGTTCACCGAGCGCGGCGAAGTGCGGGTCGCGGCGAGCTACGACGACGCGCGCCGGCTCATCACGTTTTCCGTCAGCGATACGGGCATCGGCATCGCGCCCGAGCATCAGCAGGTCGTGTTCGAGGAATTCGGGCAGGTCGAAAACCGGCTTCAGCAATATGTGAAGGGCACGGGCCTCGGTCTGCCGCTGTGCCGCAAGCTGTGCAAGCTGCTGGGCGGCGACGTGTCGCTCGCGAGCGAAGTCGCGCGCGGCTCGACCTTCAGCGCGACGATTCCCGCGTACTACGGCGCCGATTTCGACGCGGCGCATCACGCCGCGAGCGACACGCGGCCCGCCGTGCTGATCGTCGCGAGCAATCCGATCGAGCGGCTCGACTGCGAGTCCGCGCTGCGCGATTCGCCGTATCGCGCGATGAGCGCCGCGACGCTCGACGAAGCTGGGCGCCTGCTCGCGCACACGCAGCCCGCGGCGCTTCTGCTCGCGGTGCGGCCCGCGCCGTCGGAAGCGTGGATCTGGCTCGCCGCCCTGCGCGCGCAGGCCGCGACGCGCAGCATTCCGATCGTCGTGCTGGGCGAGCACGACGATCGCACTGAAGCGCAGGCGCTGGGCGCGGACGCGTTCATCGGCAAGCCGGTGGGCGGCGGCGAACTGCCGGGCGCGCTCGACGCGGTGACGGGCAAGGGGCGACCATCATGAGAAGCGACTGGAACGAGGTGCTGATCCTCAACGTCGACGACAACGACGGCGCGCGCTATGCGAAAACGCGCATCCTGTCGCGCGCGGGCTTCAACGTGATCGAAGCGGCGACGGGCACGGCCGCGCTGGAACGCGTGCGCGGGCAAGCGCCCGATCTCGTGCTGCTCGACGTGAAGCTGCCCGACATCAACGGGCTCGAAGTGTGCCGTCAGATCAAGGCGTCCGCGGAGACATCGGGCACGCTCGTGCTGCAGACATCCGCGGCGGCCGTGCATAGCCTCGATCGCATTCGCGGTCTCGAAGGCGGCGCGGATAGTTATCTGACCGAGCCCGTGGAGCCCGCGGAACTGATCGCGCACGTGCGCGCCCTGTTGCGTGCGCGGCTCGCGGAGAATGCGCTGCGCGAGAGCGAGGAGCGCTTTCGCCAGCTCGCCGAGAATATCGACGACGTGTTCTGGATGCTCGATCCCGCATCCGGCGAACTGCTTTACGTGAGTCCCGCCTACGCGCATCTCTTCGACACGGGCGGCGGCGCGCCCGCGCCCGTTCCCGGACCCGATCACTGGTCCGGCGACATTCTGCCGCTCGACCGCGATCATGTCGCCGATGCGTATCGGCAGCTGCTCGCCAACGGCACGCCGTATCAGGTCGAATATCGCATCGTGCGCGCGAGCGGCGGCCCGCGCTGGGTGGCCGAGCGTGCGTTTCCGGTGCGCGGCGCGGCGGGTCATCCGGCAAAGCCTTATCGCGTCGCGGGCATCGTCAACGACATCTCCGAGCGCAAGGCCGCCGAGTTGCTGTTGCGCGAAGCGGACCGCCGCAAGGACGAATTTCTCGCGATGCTCGCGCATGAACTGCGCAATCCGCTCGCGCCGATCCGCAACGCGGTGGACCTGCTCGACCCCGATCGCGAGCCGTCCGTGCAGCACTTCGCGACGGTGCGCGCGATCATCGACAGACAAGTGCGGCATCTGAGCCGGCTCGTCGACGATCTGCTCGACGTCGCGCGCATCACGCAGGGCAAGATCACGTTGCGCCAGGAAACCGTCGAACTCGCGACGGCGATCGCGGCAGCCATCGAAACCGTGCAGCCCGCGCTCGAAAGAAAGCGCCATACGCTGACGGTGAAGCTGCCGGATGCGCCGCTTCATATCGTCGGCGACAGCGTGCGGCTCGCGCAGGTGTTCGGCAATCTGTTGTCGAACGCGTCGAAGTACAGTCTCGAAGAGGGCGAGATTTCCATCGAGACGGAGCAGTTCGGCGACGAGGTGCGCGTCACCGTGCGCGACATGGGCATCGGCATCGCGCCGGACATGTTGCCGCATATCTTCGATCTCTTCGTTCAATCGGAGACCTCGCTGGAACGGTCGGAGGGCGGGCTCGGCATCGGCCTGCCGCTCGCGAAGACGCTCGTCGAGCTGCAGGGCGGACGCATCGAAGCGTTTTCCGCGGGGCCGCAGGCGGGCAGCGAGTTCGTCGTCTGGCTGCCTCTCGCGAAGGATGCGCGGGTGGCCGCGCAAGGCGTTCCGCTAGCGCCCGCGAACGTGAGCGCCGGCAGGCGCGTGCTGCTCGTCGATGACAGCGTGGACGCCGCCACCGCGATGGCGCTCCTGCTCGAAGCGGACGGCTTCGATGTGCGCACGGCGCACGACGCCAACGAAGCGCTCGCGCTCTCCGATACCTTCATGCCGCAGATCGTGCTGCTCGATATCGGCTTGCCGGGCATGGACGGCTATCGCCTCGCAAGCGAGATGCGCGCGCGTCCCGCCACCGCCGATGCGTTGCTGATCGCGGTGACGGGATACGGGCAGGCGCACGATCGTCAGCGATCGAAGGAAGCGGGCTTCGATCATCATCTCGTGAAGCCGGTGGCGTTCGAGGAGATTCAGCGGGCGCTGTCGGGTCGCTTCGAATAACTGGCCTTCGCGTTTTCACCTAGCAATTCAAGGTTGACTCACACGCCCACGCGTCCGACACTTTAGCTATTCAAGTGTGATCACAGGTCACATCATTCGAAAGCATCGCAGCAGCCGAACGAAAGAACGGAGGCACAGAGTGGCGACACGCTCGACGACGGACTTACCCGCGCTCGAATTAATTGCGCGCGAAACGATGGCCGGGCGCGTCTACGCGCAGTTGCGGCAAGCGATCATGACGGGCCGTTTCGCGCCCGGACAATTGCTCAGTCTGCGCAGCGTCGCGGAGGCGGTCGGCTCTTCGACGATGCCGGTGCGCGCGGCGCTCACGCGCTTGCAGGCGGAGGGCGCGTTGATCGACGGTCCCGGCCGCGCGCTGATGGTCCCGCCGATGACGCTCGACTTGCTCGAGGAACTGCGCGACGTGCGCATCGCGCTGGAAGGCGCGGTCGCGAAGCGCGCGGCGTCGCGCATGACGCGCGCGCATCTCGAAGCGCTGCAATCGATCTTCGACACGATGGACGCGCATGTCGAAGCGGGCGACGTGCCCGCGTATCTGCGCAGCAACTTCGAATTCCACATTGCCATCTACACGCACGGTGCGAGCGATCTCACGCTCGCGACGATCCAGAATCTCTGGATGCGCATCGGCCCGTTTCTGAATCTCGTCGCGCCGGACATTCCGCATATGCGACGTTCGATGGCGGCGCACCGTCATATCGTCGAAGCGCTGTGGCGTGGCGACGGCGAAGGTGCGCGCGCCGGCATCGAGGAAGACATCGGCGATGCGGCCGCCGATCTGCAAGAGCGTCTGCTAAGCGGCGAGCCGAGCAACGAAGCAAGCGCCTGAGCTTCATGACAACAACGGAGACGAGCATGACGGTTCTTCAGATGCTGAAACCGCACGCGGGATTGCGCGTGCTCATCACGGGCGGCGCATCGGGCATCGGTCTCGTGATCGCGCGCGCGTTCACCGATGCGGGCGCGCGCGTGCATGTCTGCGACGCGAGCCCCGAAGCCATAGATGCATTGGCGCAGGCCGAAGCGTGCGCGGAGTGCAATGCGATCACCTCGACGCTCGCGGACGTGTCGGACAAGGACGCCGTCGAGCGCGTGTTCGCCGATGTGCAGCGCGAATTCGGCGGACTTGACGTGCTCGTGAACAACGCGGGCATCGCGGGTCCGACGGGCGGCATCGACGAGCTCGACGTGAACGAGTGGGAGCAAACCATCGACGTCAATCTGAACGCGCAGTTCTACTTCGCGCGCCGCGCGGTGCCGCTCTTGCGTGACGCGCATGGCGGCGGAACGATCATCGCGCTGTCGTCGGTGGCGGGGCGGCTCGGCTATGCGTTTCGCACGCCCTATGCCGCGACGAAGTGGGCCGTCGTCGGCATGACCAAGAGTCTCGCGATCGAACTGGGCCCGTCCAATATCCGCGTCAATGCGATTCAGCCGGGCATCGTGAAAGGGCCGCGCATCGAGCGCGTGATCGCCGCGCGCGCGAAGCAGATGAACCTCTCGTACGAAGAGATGGAGAAGCAGTATCTCGCGAAGATTTCGCTGCGACGCATGACCACGCCCGAGGAAATCGCGGCCACTGCGCTTTTCCTGTGCTCGCCCGCGGGCAGCGGCATCTCGGGACAGGCGATCTCGGTCTGCGGCAACGTGGAAGTCCTTTAAAACAACGAGGATCACATGGCAACGAAACGCAAGGTCATCATCACGTGCGCGCCGACGGGTGCGATTCATACGCCTTCGATGTCGCCGTATCTTCCCGTGACGCCGCAACAGATCGGCGATGCGGCGCTCGCGGCCGCACGAGAAGGCGCCGCGATCCTGCATCTGCATGCGCGCGATCCGGACGACGGTCACCCGACGCAGGATCCCGCCGTGTTTCAGGAATTCCTGCCGCGCATCAAGGCCGAGACCGATGCCGTCATCAACATCACGACGGGCGGCAGTCCGCACATGACCGTGGCCGAACGATTGAAGCCCGCGCATCACTTCAGGCCGGAAGTCGCATCGCTGAACATGGGCTCGATGAACTTCGGCCTGTATCCGATGCTCGAGCGCTTCAAGGAATTCAAGCACGAGTGGGAACGCAAGCATCTGGAGAACAGCCGCGATCTCGTGTTCAAGAACACCTTCGCGGATATCGAATACATCCTGACCTCGTGCGGCGCGAACGGCACGCGCTTCGAGTACGAGTGCTACGACATCTCGCATCTGTATAACCTCGCGCATTTCGTCGATCGCGGGCTGGCGAAACCGCCGTTCTTCGTGCAGAGCGTGTTCGGCCTGCTCGGCGGCATCGGGCCGCATCCCGAAGATCTCGCGCATATGAAGCGCACGGCGGACCGTCTGTTCGGCCGCGACTACGTGTGGTCGATTCTCGGCGCGGGGCGCAATCAGATTCCGCTCGGCTCGATGGGCGTCGCGCAGGGATCCAACGTGCGTGTCGGCCTCGAAGACTCGCTGTGGATCGAACCGGGCAAGCTCGCCGAATCGAGCGCGGCGCAGGTGCGCAAGATCCGGCAGGTGATCGAAGGACTGTCGCTGGATATCGCAACGCCTGCCGAAGCGCGCGAAATGCTCGCGCTCAAGGGCGCGAGCGACACCAACTTCTGACGACGGAGGGCATCGTGAGCGCCAGGCTGAAAGTAGTCGCGATGCCGACGGGTTGGCTCACCGTCGATCGCTCGTCGCAGGTGTATGGCCGCTACTTCGGCCAGCAGATGAAGGTGCCGGTATGGTCGACGGCGATCGTCGGCGCGCAGAAGAAGATCGTCGTCGATACGGGCATACACGATCCGGCATGGGTATCGAATTTCGTGTGTCCGTGCGATCAGGCGCCCGAAGAGAAGCTCGAACGCGCGTTGAAGGAGTATGTCGGCTGGAGCGCGGACGAGGTCGATATCGTGATCAACACGCATCTGCATTACGACCATTCCGGTGGCAACACGCTGTTCAAGAACGCGCGCTTCATCGTGCAGGCCGCCGAATGGGAATACGCGGGTCATCCGCTGCCCACGCAGGCGACGTACTACCAGGAGTTTCTGATCGGCCGCGAGCCGCTCGCGTATTTTCGCTGGCAGTTCGTGAACGGCGTGACCGATATCGTGCCCGGCGTGCGCGTCGTGCCGACGCCGGGTCATACGCCGGGGCATCAGTCCGTTGCGGTCGATACCGAAGAAGGCGTCGTGCTGATCGCGGGCGACTGCGCGAACTGCATGGAGAACATCGTCGATCTCGTGCCCGTGGGCATCGTGCATGAAACGCTCGCGGAGATCGGCTCGTTGTCGCGTATCCGCCAGATCGCGGATTTCGTCATACCCGGACACGATCCGAACGTCGTGCCCGGCAGCGCGGGCATCGCTCTGCCCGCGAGCGCCCGTTTGCCGCACGTCCGAAGTTAGAGGCGCTCGCTTCGCTTCATAACCATACGAAGACCGGAGGAAGACATGAAAGCATTGACGCAGTCGATTCGTCATGCAGGACGGGCCGCGCTCGGCCTCGCGTTCGCGGCGGCGCTCGCCGTCTCGGGCCAGGCGCACGCGGCCGGCAAGTACAAGATTTTCCTGTCGATGAGCTATGTCGGCAACGACTGGCAGACCGAAGCCGCGAACATGGTCAAGGCGATGGCCAATACGCCGGGCCTGAAAGACAAGGTCGATCTCGAAGTGCAGGTCGCGGGCACCGACGCGCAAAAGCAGATCCAGCAGATCAACTCGATGGTGCAGGCGGGCGCGAAAGCGATCGTCATCTATCCGATCTCGCCGACAGCGCTCAATCGCGCGATCAAGAACGCCTGCTCGAAGGGCGTGGTCGTCGCGGCATACGACGGCGAAGTGACCGAGCCGTGCGCGCACAACGTGACCATCGATCAGCATCAGGCCGGCACGGTCACCGCCGAATGGCTCGCGAAGACCATCAACGGCAAGGGCAATGTCGTGATGATCACGGGCGTGCCCGGCACGTCCGTCGACCGCGCGCGCACCGAGGCGGCGAAGGCCGTGTTCGCGAAGTATCCGGGCATCAAGATCGTCGCGGAAGGCACGGGCATGTGGAGCCAGGCGACCGCGAAGACCGAGCTCTCGAAGATTCTCGCGACGAACAGCTGGGACAAGATCGACGGCCTGTGGATGCAGGTGGGCTGCTTCACGGCAGCGTCGATGCAGCTCGAAGCGGGCATCGCCGACGACAAGATCAAGCCGTGCGCGGGTGAATCGTCGAACGGGCATCGCGTGCAGATGCTGCCGCCGGGCGAAGTGAAGGGGCAGGGCGCGTATCGTTCGATCGGCTATCGCTCGATCTCCTACGGCGCGCCGCCGTACTCCGGCGCGATGGCGCTCAAGATGGCCGTGAAGAAGCTCGATGGCGGCGACTTCCCGGCGCGCGTGACGCTCAAGCTGCCGCTCGTGCTGACCTCGGAATCGAAGCTTTGCAAGACCGGCGGCATCGACGAGCTGAAGGCGGGCTGCACGGCGTTCCCGCCCGACAAGGTGCCGCCGGGCTGGTTCGCGGACATCTACTCGGAAGACACGAAGGAAGTGGGCTTCAACGCGGCGCTCACGGGCAATCAGGACTGAGATCAGGATCGAGGCATGACGATGAACGACCCATCACTGGCGATCGATCTTTCGAAGGTGACGAAGCGCTTCGGCGCGACCGTCGCGCTCGATGGCGCGTCGTTCTCGGTGAAACGCGGCGCGGTGCATGCGCTGCTCGGCGAGAACGGCGCGGGCAAGTCCACCACCGTCAAGTTGCTGTCGGGATTGATGCAGCCCGATGCGGGCAGCATCCGCGTGATGGGCAGCGACGTGACGATGAGAAGCCCGAAGGACGCGCATCGGGCGGGCGTCCAGACGGCGTTTCAGGAGATGACGCTGGTGCGCGATCTCACGGTCGCGCAGAACCTGTTGATGTCGTATGAGCCGACGGGATTTCTCGGACGCATCAGGAAGCGCGACGCGCAGCGCCAGGCGGCGGAGTGGCTCGACAGGCTGGAGCTTACCGACGTGCGCCCGGGCGCGTATATCCGCGATCTCTCCCTGCCCGTGCGACAGAAGATCGAGATTGCGAAGGCGATCGTGCGCGCGCCTGACGTGCTGCTGCTCGATGAACCGACGTCGGCCTTGTCGGGCCGCGATGTCGCGTGGCTTTCGAGGCGCATCGACGAACTGAAGGCGAACGGCGTGACCTTCGTGTTCATCTCGCATCGCATGCAGGAGGTGCGCGAGTTCTGCGACAGCCTGACGGTGTATCGCAACGGGCGCGACGTCGGCGCATTCGATGCGACTGATATATCGGATGACGAAGTAATTCGGCTCGTGATCGGCCGCTCGATGGAGGCGAAGTATCCGCCGAAGGTCGCGGCGGTGCAAAGCGATGCGACGCCGGCGATCGAGACGCGCAACGTTCGCGTCGACGGCGTCGTGAGCGACTTCGATCTGACCGTTAAGCCAGGCGAAGTGCATGGCATCGCGGCGCTGCAGGGCATGGGGCAACGCGAGCTGTTCGAGGCGCTTTTTGGCGCGACGTATATCGACGATGGCGAGATCCGCATCGATGGCAGGCCCGTCACGTTGACATCGACGGCGGACTCGTTGAAGGCCGGCGTATCGACGAGCTTTCTGCCCGAGGATCGCAAGACCGAAGGCCTGTTCCTGCGTTTGCCGGGCGGCGAGAACGTGTCGCTGCCGGTGATCGGCCGCTATTCGCGCTTCGGCCTCATCGATCGAAAGCGCGAGCAGGCGGCGATCCGGCGCTCGCTCGCGCAGATGGAAGTGAACCCGCGCGCGCTCTACAAGCCGTGCCTGTCGTTCTCGGGCGGCAATCAGCAGAAGATCGCGATGGCCAAGTGGCTGCTCACGCAAAGCCGCGTGTGGCTCATGTTCGATCCGACACGCGGCATCGACGTCGGCACCAAGCATCAGATCTTCGTGCTGATGCGCGCGTTCGCGGCGGCGGGCGGGTCCGTGCTGTTCTATTCGACCGACGTGCCCGAGCTCGTCAACGTGTGCGACCGCGTTTCGGTGATGTATCGCGGACGCAATGCCGGCGAGCTGACCGGCGATGCGCTGACCGAAGAAAACGTGATGCGCAAGATGCTTTCCAGTTGAGAGGTTGCTCATGAAGATAGCCGTTGCGTCGCCCGACAGCGAGGTCGTGCGGCCGGGTGCGCGCGTGGGACTCGGCGCGCGCATCGATCATCATCGCGGGCTCATCATCGCGATCGGCGCGTTGCTTGCGATGCTCGCCGGATGGGTCGCGCTGTCCGCGACGCCCGTCGGGCTCTACGACATCGGATCCGTCATATCCAGTGCGACCACCCTCGCGCTCGCGGCGATCGGGCAGACCATCGTCGTGTTGTCCGGTGGCTTCGATTTGTCGGCGTCGGCGGTCGTGTCGCTCGCGAATGTGCTCGCGGTGCGCTTCGTGCAGGGATCGCCCGTCGAGCAATGGGCCGGCGCCGCGCTGATTCTCGCGATCGGCGGCGGCATCGGCCTCGTGAACGGCGCGCTGATCGCATGGTTTCGCTTGCAATCGATCGTCGTTACGCTCGCGACGATGTTCATGGTGCAGGGCCTTACGCTTCTGATCCAGAACAAGCCGGGCGGAAGCGTCGGCGACCAGTTCGGCGCGTTGCTCACGGCCGATCTCATCCCCGACAAGATGCCGATGTCGGCCGCGCTGCTGATCGTCGCGTTGCTGATCTGGTCGTTCATCAAGCGCACTCGCTTCGGCGTGGGGCTCTACGCGCTCGGCAGCGATCCCGACGGCGCGTATGCGAACGGCATGCCGGTCACGCGCTATCGCATCGCGACTTATGCGCTCGCCGGGATGTTCTACGCGGCGGCGGGGCTGTATGTCTCCGCGCAGACGGGCTCGGCCGATCCGCTCGTCGGCCGTCCGCTGCTGCTCTCGATGTTCACGGCGGTGGTGCTCGGCGGCACGCTGCTCGGCGGCGGACGTGGCGGCTGCGTTGGCACCGTGTTCGCGGCGATGACGCTCATGATCACCGTGAACATCCTGCTCGTGCTGAATGTATCGGCGTTCTTCACGACGATCGCCGAAGCGGTGATTCTGATTCTCGCGGTGCTCGGTTCGTCGATCGGCAAGCAATCGGCGGCGCACGAATGCGCGCGTCATGCGGCGCAGTGGCTGAAAGCGGTGCGAACGGGCACGCGCGCGCGCGACGACCGACAGGCCCGGCGCGTGACCTTCGAAGTCGACGATTATCGGCCCGTCGAGAACACGGAGTTGAAGGGACGCCCGATCGCCGACTGGATCGAACGTAATCGCGAATGGGTCAAGTATGTCGTGCCGGCTTATCTCCTGTTCTTCGCGGTGGTCGTCATCACGGGCGTCGTCTATGGCCCGGGCGTGCTCGTCAGCGCTAACTTCTATAGCAGCCTGCTCACGCTGACCTTGTTTCTCGCGATCCTCGGACTGGGTCAGGGCGCGGTGATCCTGACCGGCGGACTCGACCTGTCGATGCCCTGGCTCATCACGCTGTCCGGCGTGCTGTTGACCGGGCTCACGCACGGCATGAACGGCGCGGCCGCGTGGGCGGTGCCGCTGGTGTTGCTGGTCGGCTTGCTCGTCGGCGTGTTCAACGGCGTGGGCGTCGTGATGCTCGGCTTGCCGCCGATCGTCGTCACGCTGGCGGCGAACGGCTTGCTGCAAGGTCTGACGCTGATCTATTGCAATGGCTCGCCTCAGGGCTGGTCGCCCTCGACGATCAGCGAATTCACCAACGGACGCATCGGGCCGCTATCGCTCGCGGCGTGGAGCGTGCCGGTGTTTCTCGTGTTCGCATTGTTGCTGCTGCATCGCACGCCGTTCGGCAGGCGCGTGTACGCGGTCGGCAATTCGCCGGTCGCGGCGAAGCTCTCGGGCGTGCGGGTCGGCACGACGCTGATCGCCGTGTACTGCCTCTCGGGTCTTTGCTCGGCGGTCGTCGGCCTGTTGCTGGCCGGATTCAGCTCGCAGGCGTTTCTCGGCATGGGCGATCCGTATCTGCTGCCGTCGATCGCAGTGGTCGTCGTCGGCGGCGCACTGATCACCGGCGGGCGCGGGCACTATCTCGGTGTGTTCGGCGGCGCGCTGCTGCTCACGGCGCTCGGGACCTTGCTTGCCGGAACCACCGTGCCGCCCGCGGTGCGCGACATCATCAACGGGCTCGTCGTGCTGGCGGCGGTCATCACGTTGCGAGACAAGAAGGGCTAATTCAACTCGAATGAGGACCAGACACGGATGCAAGCAAAAAACATTGCGGTGATCGGTTCGGGGCGCATCGGCCGCGCGTGGGCGATCGTGTTCGCGAAGAGCGGCTTCGACGTGAAGATCCACGATGCATCGAAGGAGATGCTGTCCGGCGCGATTCCCGCGATGCGCGAAAGCGTGCGGGATCTGGCGTCATTCGATCTGATCGACGAATCCGTCGATACGATCGTGGCTCGCATCAGCGCGTGCGAAAGCCTCGCCGATGCCGTCGCCGACGCGGATCTCGTGCAGGAGAACATCGCGGAAGTGGTGGAAGCGAAGCGCGCGCTGTTCATCGAACTGGATCGGCTCACGAAGCCCGATGCCTTGCTCGCGAGTTCGACCTCGGGCTTGCCGGCATCGACGTTCACGGAAGGCATCGAAGGCCGCGCGCGCTGTCTGGTCGCGCATCCGGTGAATCCGCCCTCGCTCGTGCCGCTCGTCGAATTGTGCGGCGCGCCGTGGACCTCACCGGACACGATGGCACGCGCCCGCGCCATCTATGAAAAGGCGGAACAAAAGCCCGTGACGGTCAATCGCGAGATATCGGGCTTTCTGCTCAACCGGCTGCAAGGCGCGCTGCTCGACGAAGCGCTGAGTCTTTACGAACAAGGCTATGCGAGCGCCGCCGATCTCGACACGGTGATGCGCGACGGGCTCGCGATGCGCTGGTCTTTCATGGGGCCGTTCGAAACGATCGACCTGAATGCGCCCGGCGGCGTGGCCGATTACGCGGCGCGCTACGCCGGCACGTATCGAAGCATTGCGGCGAGCCGCAAGCCGTTCGACTGGTCGGCGGAAACGCTCGGCAAGCTCGATGCCGAACGCCGCGCCGCGCTGCCGCGCGACCAGATCGAGGCACGCAGCCGCTGGCGCGATCGCCGTTTGATGGCGCTGCTCGCGCACCGGCGCGATGTCGACAATGGCGAAGCCTGACCAAAAGGAGACGACGATGGCCGAAGTACGCTTGCTGGTCGATGCGAACAATCATCTCGGCGAAGGACCATTGTGGGACGTGAAGGAGGACCGGCTGTACTGGATCGACAGCACGGCGGCGGAAATCTATAGCTGCCGCGCGGACGGCAGCGACGTGAAGCGCTATTTCGTGCCGCGTCACATCGGCTCGATGGCATTGCGCGAACAAGGCGGCGCGGTGGTCGCGCTCGCGAACGGGCTGCATTTCTACGACTTCGACGCGCAGACGGTGCAGTTCATCGCCGATCCCGAAAGCGACGATCCCGAGACGCGTTTCAACGACGGCAAGGTGGATCGCCGTGGCCGCTTCGTCGCGGGCACCATGTCCTACGACTTCGATCGTTACGACGCCGATCGCGGCCAGCGCTCGACGCGCAGCGGCGGGCTTTATCGTCTCGATACGAACGGCAAGGTCACGCGGCTCGACAGCGGCATCAGTTGTTCGAACGGCCCGTGCTGGAGCCCGGACAACAAGACGTTTTACTTCACCGACACCTACAGCAAGGAGATGTACGCATACGACTACGACATCGAAACAGGCGCGGCGACGAACAAGCGGCTGTTCGCTTCCGCGCACGACATGGCGGGCACGTTCGACGGCGCAACCGTCGACGAGGAAGGCTATGTCTGGTCGGCGCTCGTGTTCGGCGGGCGCATTCTGCGCTTCGCGCCCGATGGCAAGCTCGATCGCGTCGTGCCGTTTCCGGTGCGCAATCTGACGAGCGTGATGTTCGGCGGCCCGAATCTCGACATCCTGTACGTGTCGACGATGGGCCGTCCGATGTGGGGCATTCCGCAGAAGGAGCGCGACAAGGGCGGATTGTTCGCGGTGACCGGACTCGGCGTGCGTGGCCTTCCCGAACCGCGCTTCGCCGGTTGATGCACGGGCGTTATCATTCGGGCCTCAGGGTCACGAACGTCATCGCTCGATATGGATACGAACCAGCTCATCGCGTCGCTGCCCGCGCGTCTCGACGCGATCGTTTCGCGCGGCGCGAAGGCGCATCCCGATCACATCGCCTTGCATGAGGACGCGCGCACGCTGACCTATGCGCAACTCGACGATGCGGTCGATGCGCTCGCCGCCCGTCTCGCGGCCGCGGGCGTGCGGGCCGGCGACCGCGTCATGTTGACCGGCGAAAACAGCGTCGCGCTCGTCGCATCGCTCTTTGCCGTGAGTCGTCTCGATGCGTGGGCGCTCATTGCGAATGCGCGCCTTTCCTCCGTCGAACTCGATGCGATCCGCGCGCATGCGAAACCGCGCATCGCACTCTATACGATCGAAGCGTCCGACGATGCCGCGCGTCATGCGCAACGCTTCGGCGCTTTGGTCGAATCGCTCGATGCAACGCCGATCGGCGCGTTCGCGCTGGACGAGCCCGACGCCGCCTCGGAGCCGGAACCGCACGGGCTGCCTTCGGATCAACAATGCGCGGCGCTCATCTATACGACGGGCACGACCGGCGCGCCGAAGGGTGTGATGCTGTCGCATCGCAATCTGCTGTTCGTCGCGGCGATATCGAGCACGCTGCGTCGCGTGAGTTCCAGCGATCGCGTCTATGCTGTCCTGCCGATCTCACATGTGTTCGGTCTCGCTTCCATGTGCCTGGGTTCGCTGTATGCGGGCGCGACCTTGCGCCTCGCGGCGCGTTTCGATGCCGAGCGCGCGGGCCGCGTGCTCAGCGATGAACGCATGACGATCTTCCAGGGCGTGCCCGCGATGCACGCGAAACTGATCGATCATTTCTCGCCGCGCGGCGGCCTGAACGCGCCGTCGTTGCGCTTCGTCTATTGCGGCGGCTCGCCGCTCGACATGACGCTCAAGGCCGCTGCCGAAGCGTTCTACGGCGTGCCCCTGCACAACGGTTATGGCATGACCGAAAGCAGCCCGACCGTGTCGAACACGCTGCTCGATGCACCGGCGCGCGATTCGTCGGTCGGTCCGTTGATTCCGGGCGTCGAGGCGCGCATCGTGCCGCTCGCGCCACCGAGCGACGCCGACGATGCCGGCGAGCTATGGGTGCGGGGCCCGAACGTGATGCTCGGCTATTACCACGATGCGGCGCAGACGGCGGCCACGGTCACGGACGACGGGTGGCTCAAGACCGGCGATCTGGCGCGCTTCGAAAGCGGCAATCTGTATATCGTCGGGCGCAGCAAGGAGCTCATCATCCGCTCGGGCTTCAACGTCTATCCCGCCGAAGTGGAGCAGGCGTTCAACAGCCATCCCGCCGTGCTGCATTCCGCCGTTATCGGGCGAAGCGCGCAGGGCAACGAGGACGTGCTCGCATTCGTCGAACTGAGACCCGGCAGCGCTGCGAACGAACACGAACTCGCGGCGTGGGTGAGCGCGCGGCTCGCGCCGTACAAGCGGCCTTCCTCGATCCGCATTCTCGACGCGTTGCCCGTGTCCGCGAGTGGCAAGGTGCTCAAGCATCGGCTCGGCAAACTCGCTAGTTAGTCGTGGATGCAACCGGTTTGTCCGCCGCTTTCATGTCTTCGCCGGCGCCGCCCAGGGACTGGAAGAGCGCGGCGGTGTCGGAAAGACGGCTGGCTTGCGCGAGCGCGTAGTCGAGTTGCGTCTGCAGAGCCTGACGTTGCGTGTCGAGCAGATCGAAGCGGCTCACGCCGCCTGCCGCATAGCGCGCGTTGGTCGTGTCGAGATTCGCCTGAGCTTCGTTCGCCGCGATTTCGCGTGCGTGCAATGCGTCGGCGTCGTTTTGCAGCGCGGTGAGGCTATCGGCGACCTGTTGCAGGGCGTCCAGCACCGTTTGCCGATAGGCTTGCGTGGCTGCATCATAGGCCGCTTCCGCCGAACGCTTCTTCGCGCGCAATTCACCGCCGTGAAAGAGCGGCTGCGTGAGATTCAGGCCGACATTCCATACGTTCAGGCTGTTGAGCATGTCGTGGATGTTCGTGCGCTGACTGCCCACGCCCGCCGAGAGCGAGAACTTCGGATAGAGATCGGCCGTCGCCACGCCGACATTTGCGCTCGCCTGATGCAACAACGCTTCCGATGCGCGGATGTCGGGGCGTTCGCGCGCGAGCGTCGAAGGCAAGGTGAGCGGAACGTTGTCGGGCAAATGCAGCGATTCGAGCGTGATTGCATCGAAGTCGGCTTTGGATGGCGCGACGCCGAGCAATACCGCAAGCCGGTGATCGACCTGATCGCGTTGCGTGATGAGCGATGGCAGGCTGGCGCGCGTCTGCTCGACGAGCATGCGCTGGCTGCGCACATCGAACGGTGCGACGCCGCCCGCGTTCAGGCGGCCTTCCATGATCGACAATTGACGGCCTTGTGCATCGACGAGACGCTCGGTGAGCATGATTTGCTGCTGCAACGAAGCGCGGCGGATCGCGGTGGCGACGACATTGCCCGCGATCGAGAGCCGTGCCGCATCGAGTTCGAAAGACTGATAGTCCACTTGCGCACGCAGGCCTTCGAGCGCACGCCGCTCGCCGCCGAAGACATCGAGCGTGTACGACACGCTGATCGATGCATCGTAAAGCGTGAACGGCCCGGGGCTCGGAACGGGCACGCCGAACGCGGCGGGATCGACCTTTTGCCGTGAACCGGAGAGCGAGGCATCGACGGCGGGGAAGTACGTCGCGCCCGCTTGCGCGCGGTAGTCTTCGCGCGCTTGCACGAGCTTCGCGCGCGCCTGTTCGAGCGTGGGACTGTCGTTCAATGCGCGATCGACGAGACGGTTCAATGCTTCGGAGCCGAACTGCGTCCACCATAGCGGCAGCGCGTGATCGGCTGCCGGAAAGCCTTGCGCCGCCACGGACGTCTTGACATAGCCTTGTGTATCGGGCGGCGCGGGCGCATGAAAATCGGGGCCGACCGTGCAACCGCACAACACGAACGCGCAGACGGGAAGAATCTTTTTCATCGATGTCTCCCTAATCGAGCGTGCGCCGATAGAAGCGCAACGCAATGCCCATCACGATGACGGTGAAGAGCGCCATCGGCCAGACAGAAGGCCACAGGTCCGCCCAGCCGTTGCCCTTGAGCAGAATGCCGCGAATCAGGCGATTGAAGTAGGTGAGCGGCAGCAGATTGCCGAGGAACTGCGCCCATGCGGGCATGCCCGCGAACGGGAACATGAAGCCCGACAGCAGGATGTTGGGCAGGAAATAGAACATGGTCAGCTGCATCGCCTGAAGCTGGTTCTGCGCGAGCGACGACAGCGTGATGCCCACAGTCAGATTCGCGGCGATGAACAGCAGCGCGGCGAGATAGATGGCGAACGGATTGCCGACGAGCGGCACGTGAAACACGAAGCGCGTGGCCGCGAGAATGATCGATGCCTGTATGAGACCGATGAACACGTAGGGCACGATCTTCCCCGTCATCACTTCGACGGGGCGTACCGGCGTGGCGAGCAGATTCTCCATCGTGCCGCGTTCGCGTTCGCGCGTCATCGCGAGGCCGGTCATCATGACGAGCGTCATCGTGAGGATCACGCCCATCAGGCCCGGCACGACGTTGTATTGCGTGATGCCCTCGGGGTTGTAGAGGTTGTGCACCTGCACGTCGAAAGCGGCGGGTGTTCCATTCAACCGTGCGAGCGGGCCGGTGATGTCCTTGCTTGCGACCGACTGCACGAGCGAGGCGAGCGAACTGCTCGCCTTGCTGACCGCATTCGGATCGGTGGCGTCCGCCTCGACGAGCAGCGCGGGCCGCTCGCCGCGCAACAGTTTGCGCGAGAAGTCGGCCGGAATATTGAGCACGAAGAGCACGCGGCCTTGCGCAAGCGCGCGACGGCCGGCTTCGTCGTCGGGCAGTGTGTCGACGATATCGAAGTAATTTGAGTGCTCCATCGCCGCGATGAAGCTGCGGGAAAACGGACTTTGATCGCCGACGATCACCGCCGTAGGCAGATGCTTCGGGTCCGTGTTGATCGCATAGCCGAAGAGCGCGAGCTGCACGATCGGCAAGCCGACGATCATGCCGAACGTGATGCGATCGCGCCGCAGTTGCAGGAACTCCTTGATGACGATGCTCCACCAGCGCGTGACGGAGAAGCGCGCGAACATCGCGAAGCGGCCATGCGCTTTCATGACGTCACCTTGAAGTTGTCGGTCGCACGGCTCATCAGATAGATGAAGACGTCTTCGAGCCCGGTTTCGATCGGCTCGGCGTGCGTTGCACCGTCCTTCGTCGCGTCGCGCACGGCCCGTTCGAGCGCGGCATGATCGCTGCCGCTCACATGCAGCGCCGATCCGAATACGACCGTCTGATCTATTCCGGGTGTCTTGCGCAAGCGTTCGGATAGCGCGCTCAGATGTTCGCCGTGTATGCTCCACGTCGCGAGGTTTTGCGATGCGATCACTTCGTTCGCGGTGCCACGGGCGAGCAGCTTGCCGTATGCGATGTAGGCGAGCTTGTGGCAGCGCTCGGCTTCGTCCATGTAGTGCGTGCTGACCAGCACGGAGATGCCCTTCGCGGCGAGACGATGCAGCTCTTCCCAGAAGTCGCGGCGCGCGGTGGGATCGACGCCCGCGGTCGGTTCATCGAGCAACAGCAGTTTCGGCTCGTGCAGCATGCAGGCGGCAAGGGCGAGGCGTTGCTTCCATCCACCCGATAGCGAACCCGTCAATTGATTCGAGCGGCTCTGCAGGCCGAGCGCTTCGAGCGCGCGATCCACGGCTTCGCGGCGATTGGCCATCTGATAGATGCGCGCGACGAAGTCGAGATTCTCGCGAATGGTCAGGTCTTCCCAGTACGAGAAACGCTGCGTCATATAGCCGACGTTGCGCTTGATCTCTTCGCTCTCGCGCACGATGTCATAGCCGAGGCACGTGCCGCTGCCCGAATCGGGCGTGAGCAGGCCGCACATCAGGCGGATGGATGTCGTCTTGCCACTGCCGTTCGGACCGAGAAAGCCGAAGATCTCGCCGCGCGCGACTTGCAACGACACATCATTGACGACGTGCTTGTCGCCGAAATGTTTGTTGAGATTGTGTACGTCGATGACGTAAGGCGTGTCCTGCGCGCTCATTGCAGCCTCACTGCGACGGGCTGGCCGGGATGAAGCTTCGAGGCATCGGCGGGCTGAGGATGTGCCTCGACCATGAATACGAGCTTCGAGCGGCTTTCGTTGCTGTAGATGACGGGCGGCGTGTACTCCGCCTGATTCGACACGTACGTGATTTTCGCGGGCACGTCTTCCGCGCATCCGTCGCAATGGATCGATATCGCGCGCCCCGTCGCGAGGCTGCCTATTACGCTTTCCGGCACGAAGAAGCGCACTTTGATGTTCTGCGGCGGCAACATCTGCACGACGGGGCTGCCCGCCTGCACCCACTCTCCGACGCGATAGAGCGTGTCGTAGACGAGTCCGTCTGCCGGCGCCGCGACTCGCTTCTGATCGACTTTCCACCGCGCCTGCGCGACGAAGGCCTGCGCCGCGGCCACTTGCGCGCGTTGTGCCGCGATTTGCTGCGGCCGGCCCGGCAGGCGTGCCACGTCGACCTGTTCGGTGAGGTCGCGCACTTGCGCGGCGGCGGCGTCGGCATTGGCGCGCGAATCGTCGAGTTGGCCTTTGGCGATGCCGCCGACGCCGAACTGCGCTTCGTCGCGGCTCAATTGCAACGCGGCCTTGCGGGCGTTCGCGCGTGCCTGAGCGAGCTGCGCGCGCACCGATGCGACTTCCGGCGCACGTTTTCCCGTGAGGATGTCTTCCAGTTGCGACTGTGCAGCCGTGAGTTGACGCTCAGCTTGATCGAGCGCGGCGGTTTCATCGACGGATTCGAGCGTGAAGGTGCTCACGCCCGCCTTCACGGTTTGCCCGCGCGCGACGGACAAGGCAGTGAGCTTGCCCGATTGCGTCGAGCCGAGATAGACGAACTCGCCTTCGACATAACCCTGATAAGTGTCGCGGTCCTGATGAGAGCACGCCGCGAGCGCCGCGGCGAAAAGCAGGCAGATCGGTATGCCGGTGAAGCGGCTCATGGCGCACTCCGCGATGGAAGATGTTGCTAGTGTTTGGTTGGTCTACCAAACAATACGCGAATCGAATCGGCGCTGTCAAGCAGGGCGTGCTTATGTCGCACGCGCTCGCGTGTTCAAGACAAAGAATAGGAGAGGACGACGCCGATGAGGCGTTTGCGCGTAGGAAGGGGCGGCTTTTAAAGCGCCTTGATGACGTAACTGGCGATAAGGCGTGGCTCGTCGAACATGGTCGCCAGTTCGAAGAAGAGCACGAAGGCAAGCATATAGCCCACGGCCGGCCAGTATTCCATGAATCGCACGAAGAGCGGCGCGAAGCGCCGGCGCAGCGGCTCGCGGGTAAGGATCCACGCCGAGAGTGCGCCGATGGCCGAGCCGCCGATCACATCGGTGGGATAGTGCATCCCGAGATAGACGCGCGGCAGGCACACGAAGAGGATGCAGTGCAGGATCGCGAGCACGCCGATCCATCGCCATACGAGGAAGATGCCGAAGGCGATCGCCATCCACAGCGCGGCGTGATCGCTGGGAAATGAACTCCACATGCGTAGAAACTTTCCCGTCTCGTCCGCGAGCGGGAAAGTCAGGTGAATCGTCGGATCGTAGAGCGGCCGCAGGCGAAAGGGCAACGTAAGCGCGAACAGCCTGCCGAGCAGGAACGCAATGAAACCCGAAAGCAGAATGGCCACGACCATTTCGCGGCGCCACCGCTGCGATTCTCCGGCTTTGAACCAGATCGCCCAGAGAATTGCGAGCGGAATGACTCCTTTGGCGATGTAAAAATCGGCAATCGCATGAACGACATGAGTAAAAGTGACAGACGAGGCGGCAATATGTACCAGCCAGGTCTGGATCGACATGTCGAAGGCATTCATGCCGCGTCTCTCATCTATCTATGAACATTCGATGAAAAGCGTACGAGCATGAAAGCACTTTGTTCGTGCGACGCCTCGCATAACAAATCAGATGAATCAATCGATGCAACGAACGAAAGGTTGGCGAAAGCGAGAGCGAGAGCGGGATGTAAGTAGTCGCTTGCAGGTGCAACGCCGGGAATCTGATTGACCCGCCGTCCCCGTCGCGCCGGCGGAAGGTGATTTAATCAAATTCGGATACCGAAGTAATATTCAAAGAAAGCCTCCTTCGGGCGCTTCGTGCGGAAGCATCCATCCAAAGAAGACCTGTGCGTCGACGAGCTTGCCGTCGCGAATGGTGAGGATCTCGGTGTTGCGAAATGCGCTGCCGTCCTTCATGCGCAAATCGTAGGTTACGAACACACGATCGTCGTCATGCACGAGATGGACGAACGTGAAATCGTCTGTCACGTGCGAGTTGGGCCAGCATCGAGCGAAGTAAGTCGCGCGGTCGAGCCGATTGTCGCGCGGGCTCGTGAAATGGAAATCGTCGGCGATGAGTGCTTCGATCGCATCGCGGTCCTTCGTGACATAGGCATCATAGACGCGCTTTGCAACAGAGATCGGATCGATATTTCGGGCGGTGAGAGTCATCGTGTAGCTCCTTTACCGGGACGCTGTCTTACTATCTCGACGAACGAGGCCGAACGGCATCGACAACACATCGAATGATCGAGTGCTGCTTCGTGTATCGAAATGTAACCGTGCTTCGGGAGATGCTTTGCGTGCCTCCCACATTCGAATTACATTGCGATATCCCCGCGTGACTCGAATCGACACCGATAAAAATGGAGACGCCAAGATGAAGGGAAAGAAGGGACAACGCCTGCTCGCGCTGATGATCGGCGCGTCGCTGATCGGACCGCTCACCGCCCGAATCGCATTCGCCGACACACCGGGCGACGAAACGATCGCCGTGGCGGGCCTCTCGCAACCGTCGGACATTCTGATCGATCGCTGGGGCGTACCGCACATTTTCGCGGCCAACGATAGCGATGCGTTCTTCGTGCAAGGCTTCAACGCCGCGCGTGACCGGATGTTCCAGATCGATCTATGGCGCAGACGAGGACTGGGCGAACTCTCAGAGGTGTTCGGCCCAGCCTATGTGGAACAAGACAAGGCTACGCGGCTCTTTCTGTATCGTGGCGATATGGCCACCGAATGGCAACGTTATGGACCCGATGCAAAGCCTGCCGCGACACGCTTCGCAGCAGGCGTCAATGCGTATGTCGACTGGCTGGCCGCGCATCCGGAGCGCATGCCCTATGAATTTCGCAGGATCGGTTACTGGCCGGCGAAATGGAACGCCGACGACATCGTTCGCATTCGTAGCCACGGCCTCACGCGAAATCTGACGAGCGAAGTGGCGCGTGCGCGTGTGGCGTGCAAGGGTTCGCTCGATGCCGATGTCGTGCGTTTCGGCCTGCAACCGCAGTGGAAGGCACAGATGCCCGCGGGCCTCGATCCCTGTCTTCCCGATGACGTGCTCAAAGTCTTCACGCTTGCGACACAAGGCGTGCGCGTGACGAAGGAATCGATGAAGAGCGCGGATGCAACGACGACGATGATCGCCGCCGCCGACAATCCCGAAGAAGTCACGGAAGGCAGCAACAACTGGGTGATCGCGCCATCGAAGTCGGCGACGGGCCGCGCGATCATGGCCAATGACCCGCATCGCGCCTATGCGGCGCCAAGTCTTCGCTACATTCAACAGATCAGCACGCCCACGCTGGACATCATCGGCGCGGGCGAGCCTTCGGCGCCGGGTATTTCGATCGGGCATAACGGTTCGATCGCGTATGGACTCACGATCTTCAATATCGATCAGGAAGACCTCTATGTATATGAGTTGAATCCGGCGAAGTCGCGGCAGTATCGCTACAAGGGCAAGTGGGAGCCGATGCGCGTCGTGCGCGAACAGATCGCCGTGCGCAATGGCGCGCCTGTCACTGCCGATCTGCTTTTCACGCGACATGGTCCCGTGATCTATGCGGAAGAAAGCAAGCATCGCGCGTTCGCCGTGCGCACGGCATGGCTGTCGCCCGGCATGTCGCCTTATTTCGATTCGATGCGCTATATGCGCGCGAAGAACTACGCGCAATTCAAGGCATCGCTCGCGACCTGGGGCGCGCCGACGGTGAATCAAGTCTATGCGGACAAGGAAGGCAACATCGGCTGGGTGCCGAGCGGACTCGCGCCGATACGCCCGAACTGGGATGGCCTCATGCCCGTGCCCGGCGATGGCCGCTATGAATGGGCGGGCTTCTGGCCGCGCGATGCGATGCCTTCGGTCTATAACCCGGCGCAAGGCTACTTCACGACGTCGAATGAAATGAATCTGCCGGCGGGATATCCGTATGCGGAGCGCAAGCTCGGTTTCGAATGGACCAACGGATCGCGGCATCAGCGTATCGATGAAGTGTTGAAGTCGCTGCCCAAGGTGTCGATCGAAGACTCGGAGCGCTTGCAGAACGATATCGTTTCGATCCCTGCGCGCAGGCTCGTCGCGTTGCTCGCGCCGCTCTCGAGCGATGATGACGACGCGCGTGCGGCGCTGTCGATGCTCAAGGGCTGGGACGCGCATATGGGCGCGGATTCGCCGCAAGCCGCGCTCGAAGAAGTATGGCTCTCGCGGCATCTCGGAAGCGCGTTCAAGGAAGCGGTGTTGCCGAAGAACGCGGCGGCATCGTTCGGGCCACCCGATACGGCCGTGATGCTCGATACACTCGAACATCCCGAGACGCGCTTCGGCGATAACGCGCAAGCCAAACGCGATGCGGTGCTGCTTTCGAGTCTGCACGATGCCTATGTGGAGATGCTGCGTCTGCAAGGCGCCGATTCGAGTCAGTGGCGATGGGGCAAGCTGCAAACGAACCTGAACGCGCATCCGTTGGCCGATGTCGTCGATGCGGACATGCGCGCGAAGCTCAACGTCGGTCCAATCGGAAAGGGCGGCAGTGCTTACACGCCGAATCAGTCCACGTATCGCGCGAGCGATTTTCGCGAGACCAACGGACCGTCGTTTCGTGTGGTCGTCGATGTCGGCAACTGGGACGCCTCGCGCGCTGTGAATCTGCCCGGCGAGTCGGGAGATCCGGACAGCCCGCATTATCGCGATCTCGCACAGATGTGGCTCGACGGGCAGTACTTCCCGCTGCTGTATTCGCGCTCCGCTGTCGAGGCCGCAACCGAGAAGCGCGTGCATCTCGTGCCGGACAGTCATTGAGCGACGGTCTCGCAGGCGTCATTGTTGCGAGATCGGCAAGGCATCTTCAACGCGAGCGGCGATGATCTTCGCGCCGCCTTGCGTCACAATTCAATCGCGGTGGACGGGTGCTGGCTGGCGCCTTGCCGGACTCCTCATTCGGTTCGTCCTCCGCACTCTCCTGCCCTTGTCCCCTCCCTGATGTTCCGCTTCGTCGCGGGAATAGATTGCCGCGTCTCCGGGTTAACCAATCGAAGCCTCTACGCTTGAAACCTCGGTGTCGACCGGAGTCAGCGCTGACTCCGGTCCCATGCACCGCTCGAGTGAGTCGAAGCCGCGCAAGGGCCCTGTGCGTTCGATGAGGTTCGTGGATCGCATGCGATCCGGTCAACCTTTTCTGTCGGAGTGAACATCATGAACGCCATCGCCAAATTCGTCGTGTCCGTCGTCGTGGTTGCTGCGCCCACGTTTGTTTTCGCGCAGAACCAGAGCGCTCCGTTGACGCGCGCACAAGTGAAGGCCGAGCTCGTCCAGCTCGAGCAGGCCGGCTATTCGCCTGCCACGGGCGAGCAAGCCAACTATCCCGCCGATATCCAGGCAGCGGAGGCAAAGGTCGCCGCGCAGCAGAAGACGAACGAAGCCAACGAAGCATACGGCGGCACCCATGCCGGAGGCGCCGCAGCGGGTTCGGGCCCGATGCGCGCGCCTATGTCGATGAAGCATGGTTCGATGCCGGCGGAGGATTGCGTCGGCCCGGTGAGTTTCTGCACGCCATTTTTCGGAAGCTGAATCGTCAGCGACGGGCCGATGAAAATAATTTGCGAAAGGGGCTTGCGAAGACGTCATCGGCTCGTCATAATCTCGTTTCTCTGCTGCTGATGCAGCGACGCAAGACGGAAGTGAAGTGATCTTGCGATGTGCTCTTTAAAAACTAACAGCCGATAAGTGTGGGCGCTTGATGCGAGTGCGGTTTCAGTCTTTGGGCTGAAGCAG